>JACDAU010000232.1 GCA_013695265.1 Chloroflexia bacterium | reverse complement strand
GACGCCGCGATCAAGAGCGCCAAGTCAGACAACGCGAAGGGTATCGTGCTCGACCTGCGCGACAACGGCGGCGGCTGGGTGACCGCCTCGCAGGAGATGGTCGGACGCTTCATGAAAGACGGTGTGGTGCTGTACGAGGATCCGACAAAGGAGGCTGGCAGCGAGAAGCCTCGCCCCGTGATCACGAGCGCGGGGGCACAGGCGTACGATATCCCCTTGGTGGTGCTGGTTAACAAGGGCAGCGCGAGCGCGAGCGAGATCGTCGCCGGTGCCTTGCAGGCACGGGGCCGCGCGAAGCTCGTCGGTGATGTGACGTTCGGCAAGGGATCTGAGCAGAGTGTGCACCGGCTGAGCGGGGGCGCAAGCGCGCACATCACAATAGCGCACTGGCTCACGCCCGATAAGAAGGACATTCACGGCAAGGGCCTTAAGCCGGATGTGCTGGTGAAGTCCAGTGCCAAGGACGCGGAAGCTGACGGCCCGCAGTTCGACCGCGCGGTCGAAACGCTGCGCACGATGATCAAGTAGCCGTCAGCCACGCGAGGCGACACTGCGGGGAGGGTGTTCATCCCTCCCCGTTGCCTTGCCTCGATCCGCACGGGACACGGGCCTGCGCCGGGCATAAGCCGCGACCTGCGCGGCTCACACTTCGACACGCGCGAGGAATGACTTTAGCGTCGGACTGCGGTACCCTGCAACGTGCCGGGCAGCTTGGCGCTGTACCCGTCAGGCGGGCAGTTGGAATGAACCCCGAGACCTCTTGCATGCTCGAAAGGAGCGACCCCGATGACCCAGACCGCTACCCCACCCGTTGCCCGGCAGGTCCCGCGCGAGACCACGCTGCACGGCGAGACGCTTGCAGATCCGTACCACTGGCTGCGGGACCGCTCCGACCCGGAGGTACTCGCGTACCTTGAGGCGGAGAACGCCCACGCCGAGCAGGTACTGGCGCACACGAAGCACCTCCGCGAGCAGTTATACGCCGAGATGCGCGGTCGCATCAAGGAGACGGACGTCACCGTGCCGGTCAAGCGCGATGATTACTATTACTATCGGCGCACGGAGGAGGGCAAGCAGTACCCCATTTTCTACCGCCGCCATGGCAGCCTCGACGCGCCCGAGCAGCAACTGCTCGACCAGAACGCGCTCGCGGAGGGACACACCTACTGCCGCATCGGCGCGTACACCGTGAGTCCCGACCATCGGCTGCTCGCGTACTCCCTCGACACGTCCGGCGCGGAAGCGTACACCCTCTATATCAAGGACCTGGAGACGGGTGAACTGTTGCCGGACCAGGTGCCGAACACATATTATGGCATCGAGTGGGCGAATGATAACCGGACGGTCTTCTACAACGTGCTCGACGAGGCGATGCGCCCGTATAAGTTGTTCCGCCACACGGTCGGCACGGACCCGTCTCAGGACACGCTCGCGTACCACGAGCCGGACGCCTCGTACTTTCTGTGGATAACGCGGACGAAGAGCGGGGCGTACCTGCTGCTTACCCTTGAGAGCACGACCACCTCGGAGGTCCACTACCTACCCGCTGGCGAGCCTGGTGGCTCATTCACGGTGATCCAGCCGCGCCAGCACGGGATGGAGTACACCGTTGACCATCACGGCGACCAGTTTCTGATCGTGACAAACGATGATGCGAAGAACTTCAAGCTCGTCGCCGCACCCGTGACCGCCCCGGCGAAGCAGTACTGGCACGAGCTTATCCCCCACCGGCCGGACGTACTCATCGATGGGGTGGATGCCTTTGCGGACCATGTCGCGCTGTACGAGCGGCGCGGCGGTCTTCAGCGCATGCAGATCATCCGCCCGGATGGAAGCGGTGGCCGGTCCGTGGAGTTCCCCGAGCCAGTGTACACATATAAGCCAGGGCCGAACGAGGAGTTTGCGTCCTCCGAGCTGCGCTTCACGTACACCTCGCTCGTCACTCCAAACTCCGTGATCGACTACGACATGGCTGCCGCCACGTGGACGGTCCGCAAACAGGACGAGATTCCCAGTGGGTACGATCCCGTGCTCTATACCTCGGAACGGCTGACCGCGACCGCGCCCGATGGCGCCCAGGTCCCGATTTCCGTCGTGTACCGCAAGGGGATCGCGCGCGATGGGCAGAACCCACTGCTGCTGTATGGCTACGGCTCGTATGGGTATAGTTACGATCCCGCCTTCTCTGCAAACAGCTTGAGCCTGCTGGATCGTGGTTTCGTGGTGGCGATCGCGCATATTCGTGGCGGCTCGGAACTGGGGCGCGCGTGGTATGAGGCCGGCAGGCTGCTCCAAAAGAAGAACACCTTCACCGACTTCATCGCGTGTGCGGAGCACCTGATCGCGCAGGGTTTCACATCCTCCGAGGATCTCGCAATCACGGGTCGGAGCGCGGGCGGGCTGCTGATGGGTGCGGTGATGAATATGCGGCCAGACCTGTTTCGGGCAGTGGTGGCGGGAGTGCCCTTTGTGGACCTGATCAACACGATGACGGACCCGAGCCTTCCGCTGACGGTGATTGAGTACGAGCAGTGGGGTAATCCAAACGAGAAGGAGTACTTCGAGTATATGCGCTCGTACTCGCCGTATGACAATGTGGCGCCACAGGCGTACCCGAACATACTGCTCACTGCGGGGCTGAACGACCCACGGGTCTCTTACTGGGAGCCGGCGAAGCTCGCCGCGAAACTGCGCGCGACAAAGACGGACAGCAACGCCCTTCTCCTCAAGACGGACACAACGTCCGGCCACGGCGGTCCCTCCGGCCGCTATGACCACCTGGAGGAAACGGCGTTCGAGTATGCCTTCCTGCTTGATGTGCTTGGCGTCCCCGGTCCGGCGTAGGGCGTGAACGGTGCTGTCGGTCTGGGACGGTCCTCACAACGGCGGCCATGCTACCGGGCGATCCCGGCGTGTTCTCGCGTGCGGTGATGCTTCCAGCCTGTTGAAAAACGCGCAGCCTTGAGCGAGGAGAACCGTTAGAGGCGCGAACTAGCCGCCGCTGAGAAAGTCGCGGTACACCGAGTCGATCTGGAGACCATCCACTCCTATGGCAAGTAGTCTGCCTATGTCCTCGCGCGCCAGGGCGGCGTGGGCGTGCGGGGGATACCGAGATGTATTGATCGCCGGGATTACGAGCGCGCCGTTAATCTGCAGCTTCGGCACGAGGGCGTACGGCAACGCCTCAGGGATGCCGAACCAGAATCGGCCGTGTAGCCGCATCGCTTGGTCTCGCCCTACGCGACGGAGATCGTCCTCCCGGATCGGGAATAGCGCCCGTCCGTCCAGTGCCTCCTGCACGAGCGGGAGGTGCGAGAGGGAGAGGGTTGCCCGGGTCAGCGCGTGCCGGTCGAGGAGTACGCCGATCCGATCAGCGAAGGGTCGTATCCTCGGCCACTCGTCCTCTGCTTTGATATCGAGCATGACACCCAACTCCAGGCGTCGGCACAGCGCCAGGGCCTGGGCCAGGGTGGGGACGTGCTGGTCGCTGGCGCGGTAGCGGATAGTGCATAGCTCCGGTGCGGTCAGATCTGCCACGGAGGCATCGATGCCGCAGTTTGTGAGCAGGTTGCCCGTTCGATCGTGGAAGAGCACCGGCTCGCCGTCTTTCGGGCACACGACGTCGAGCTCGACCATATCGTAGCCGTGCTCGGCAGCCCGGCGGATAGCCGCCAGGGAGTTCTCGGGGGCATCAAGGCCTACTGCTCCACCCCTGTGCGCGATTAGTAGCGGACGCCTCGCCCGCACCACCTCGGCGTCGCGCAGATCAATCAGTTCGGTTCCATCCCTTCCGACGACTATCTCTCCCTTCCTAGAATCACCAGGAAGGGTCAAGCTTACCACCCATCGAAGTGACGCTGTACAGCGATGAGCAGAAGAATTGCTCCTCCGCGCCAGTGATGCCGCGCCGCCGCCTTGTAGGGGCGTTCAACTGAACGCACGTGTAACCTTACCTCGCCCTTTACCTTCGGAATCAATGCCTTCGCCCACCGTAGCAGGGTTCATTGCGTTCAGAAGGACATGGAAGAGTGGACGGCACGGATATGGTGGGTGGCGCGGCGGGACGCTTGGGCGTGGTGGGTCCTGCCTGGATCAAGCGGACAACCCGATTGCGCGTTCTGGCGACCTGCCCGCCGCCCCGTTAAAGTGTTCGCATGTTGCACACGCACCCTCGCATTTCTCATGCGGCGGTTCCTTGAGCGTCCGTCCACCGGACGGCATACAGGAGCGGCATTGGCGGCCGGCATCGCGGCGGCGTCAGGGGCAGGGACCGCTCTCGACTCTCGTCCTCACCGCCGTCATGATTGCGGGACTGCTCGGTCTTTTCGGGCTGCCCGACCAGACGCGCACCGCGTCGGCCCCACGCGCCCAGCTTGAGGTGTACGGCCCGCGGCTGATCCGCAACGGCGAGTTCTTCGAGATGCGGCTGCGGGTGCGTGCACGCGACACCATCGTGGAACCCGTGATCGCCATCGGGACGGATGTCTGGCGGGATATCACCGTAAACACGATGATTCCGGCAGCGACGGAGGAGGAGTTCGCGAACGGCGAGTACCGCTTCACGTTCGGCAGGCTGAATGCGGGGGAGGAGCTCGTGTTCAAGGTAGACGCCCAGATCAACCCCAACTACTGGGGCTCGAGTTCCGATCAAATCCGCCTCCTCGGCGGCGATGATCCGATTACCGGCGTCCAGTACGATCTTATGGTGCTGCCCTGATGGATATCATACTTCGGGCGACGGTTATCTTCTGGTCTATCTACGTGCTGGTGCGGATGCTCGGGAAACGCGAACTGGCGCAGCTCACCCCTTTCGAGCTCATCGTGCTGGTCGCCACGGGAGACTTGGTACAGCAGGGCGTCACGCACAACGACTTCTCCCTGACCGCCGCTGTACTCGCGGTCACCACGTTCGCATTCTGGGCATCGGTGCTGAGTTGGTTGACGTATCTCTCCCCGCGCCTTGAGTCTGTGCTGGACGGTGATCCGACCGTTATCGTTCGCGACGGCGCGTTCATTCCCGAGAACATGCGCGCGACCCGCGTCACGACCAGCGAAGTGGAGTCGGAGATGCGGCTTGCGGGAATAGGCAGCGTCGCCGAGGTGCAGTGGGGCACAGTGGAGGCGAAAGGACGCCTGAGCTTTATCACACGGGGGTCCGATGAGCAGCAGGGCGCCAGGGACGAGGACCAGGTGGTCGCCTGAGGGGGGAGTTGCCTCGCCCAGCCCTCGCGAACAACGGTCGCGCTGCGCCTCGGGTTCTGTCCCAATAGTGCGTTGATTGGTCGCCAACGTGGCTGCCTGAACATCGGCGCTGGACAGCCGCCAGGCAGCCGTTTCGTTTGCCAGTCCTCTGACCGCTCTCTATAATGGCCGGGGATCACATCTAGCCCGGAGGTTGTATGCCCGGCATCGGGGAAACGCTGCGCGAGGAGAGACTTTCTCGCGGGCTGACGCACGAGTACATCTCACAAATCATAAAGATACGCCCCGAGTTCCTCAACGCCCTCGAAGAGGAGAACCTTTCCGCACTGCCAGGGAACTTCTACGCGAAGAACTTCCTTCGCCGATACGCCGACTTCCTCGATTTGGACTCTTCGGGGCTGGTGCAGCGCTTCGTCCTGCTGGAGAACGGTGGCGCCGAGGCGCCTCCGTCGCTCATCGTACAGCCGGTGAAGCGTGCTCCTGTCGCTCGCCGCCACTGGCGGCCAAACTTTGGACTCGCTGCGGCCTTTGCCGTGCTCACTATCGTAGGGTTCGCGCTCGCCTACCGGGCGTTTCTCATGCCACCATCAAGGTCCGGGAACACCATTACAACCTCGGTCCCGACCCCAAGTAGCGTCGCGGTCGCACTTCTGCCGTCACCGACACCGCAGCCCACAGTGCTGGCCCCCACGGCGCGACGTGCCACTGCGATACCGACGAAGGTCAGCGTCGCCAGAGCCCCGACTGCCATCCCCCGGCCAAAGGCGACGAGCACACCTAAGCCTCCCATCAAGCGGCAGTCCCCCGTTCCGGAACCGGTGGTGCGGGCGACCGCCACAGCGAAACCCACGAATACGCCTACGCCTCAACCGACAAAAACCCCCACACCACAACCAACGAAAACCCCCACGTCACGGCCGACGCGAACGCCGACGCCACGGCCAACCCAGACACCCACGCCCGCGCCCACAAGAACGCCGAGGCCGACGAACACTCCTGCGGCACCCACGACCGGCGAGGTCGTTGGGAGCGTGCGGACGAATGCCCCGGTCCCCGTAACCGTGAAGGCGGATGGACGCACGGTGTTCTCCGGTACGATAAGTCCGGGGCAGACGCAGACGTTCGGTGCGAACGCGAACCTGTATGTGTTTTCCAGCTCGGCCCAGAATGTGCTGGTCACGGTGAATGGCTGCGCGCTTCGTACCCTGGAATCGTACGGATGTCCAGGCTGTACCACCGCCTACTTCAATTTTCCGCGCACCTACTACAAATGTAGTTAAGTATTCCCGGAGGTGTCCCATGGCAGCGACCAGCAGTTTCGACGTTGTTTCCCGCTACGATCGGCAAGAGGTCATCAACGCCCTCGATCAGACGAGGCGCGAGATCGTCACCCGCTACGACCTCAAGGACAGCCGCACCACCCTGGACCTCGAGGGTGACCGGATAACGATCACGACGGACGGAGATTACCGCCTGCAGACGGTCCGCGATCTTATGGAAGGGAAGATGGTCCGCCGGGGCGTTTCGCTCAAGGCGATGCGCTACGACGAGCCGGAGCCCGCGTCGGGTGGCAATGTCCGGCAGCACGCTGATCTCGTGCAAGGCATCGAGCAGGACCTCGGCAAGCAGATCACGAAGGCGATTCGCGACGAGTATCCGAAGGTGCAGGCGCAGATACAGGGCGACTCCCTGCGCATCACGGCGAAAAGCAAGGACGACCTGCAGAACGTGATCCAGTTGCTCAAGGGGAAGGATTACCCAGTGGACCTGCAATTTGTGAACTACCGGTAGCGGCCAGTGAAACTGGCGAACGGCCTCAGCCTGTTGCGGCTGGTGCTCGCACCACCACTGCTGGCGCTGCTCTTGTGGCGGCCACCGTCCGGCTTTCTGGCCGCCACCGCCATCTGGTTCATCGCCTCTTGGTCCGACGTTTTCGACGGCTATTTCGCCCGCCGCAGGGCTGCGGTCAGCAAGCTCGGCGTCTTCGTCGACCTCGTCGCCGACAAGCTTATCACCAGTTCGGTGCTGATCGCCTTTGTGGACCTGGGGTTTATTCCGACGTGGCCGGCGGCGGTGATCCTGGGGCGGGAGTTTATCATCACCGGGTTTCGGACGTTTGCGGCTGCGGAGGGCGTGGTTATCCCTGCGGCAGGGTGGGGCAAGCAGAAGACGGTGGTGACGAACCTCGCGCTTGGCACGATGATGCTCTGGGGAGATCACCGCTACGGCGGCTTTACCTCAGGGTCCGATATCCTCGGCACCATTTTCTCGATCGGGCCATGGCTGTTCTACCTTTCCGTCGTCCTTACCGTCACAAGCGGCGCGCTGTACCTCTGGTCCGGCCGAGGCATCCTCGACCGCATGAGGGCGTAGTAAAGCACCGCGCCGTCTAGCACGGCGTCAAGCCGTACCCACCCACCGCACCCGTTGGATTGCGAACGGACTCACAGCCTTCGAGGAAGCCGTGGTAGGGTCTACGGATCCTTGTATGTTGGGGTGGGGTAGACTGGGG
>JACDAU010000227.1 GCA_013695265.1 Chloroflexia bacterium | reverse complement strand
CCGCCGTAAACCCAGCTCAACAAAGTACCGTTACACCAGTGAGCAGGGGGATTGATCCTCCGCCTATCGCGTTTTCCCGCCGGCAGCCCGCCGGCAACGCAGCCAGCGACGGCGCATGTGAGAACGCCGCGGTGCCGCCAACAGCGTACGCCAGATACCCACGGTCGGGAATGGCCGAATGGTCCCGCGGACGCGCGATTGACCCCCTGCCACGCCGGACCTATACTGAACAGAGACAGGAGTGAAGCGGTCCGAAGAGAGGAGGTTGCCCGTGGCACGTCCAGAAAGAGGCAGTCCCTCGCGCGTCCGCACCCTCGCCCGTCCGCTCCAGGTCATTGGTCGGCGTCAGAGCGGCCGTGTGGCGGACCCCGAGGATGCCCTGGACCGCCGCAGAGAACTCGTGCATGGCAATCTACGCTGGATCGATATACAGAACGCCACGCAAGCAGACACCGACGAACTGGGCGCTGAATTCGACTTCCATCCGCTGGTGCTTGACGATGTGCTCTCCCGCGTGCAGCGCCCGAAGCTCGACAACTACGAGCGTTATCTCTTCATCGTGATGCACTTCCCACGTTTCAATACCAGGGAGCGCATCGCCATCACAAAGGAAATCGATTTCTTCCTCGGCCCCGACTACATTATCACCGTGCACAACGGCGAACTACCGCCGCTTGGGAACTTCTGGACTAGCGTGGCCGAGAACCTCGATCTGCGCGCGGAGTACATGGGCGGCAGCGCGGAGCTCCTTCTCTACCACATACTGGACCGGCTGACGAATTACCTCTTTCCAATGATGACGCGCATCGATAAGAACCTCGATCAGCTTGACGAGCGCATTTTTCATGGCAGCGCCAGCCGCGCCGTTCGTGATGTTGGGGACTATCGGCGCGACCTAATTAGCCTGCGCCGCATCATTCGGCCCGATATGCTCGTCGTCAGCCAGCTCGAGAACGGTCGGGCCGTGCTCCTTTCCGAGGACATGCAGCCGTACTGGAGCGACATTGCGGATCACTTCACCAGCGTGTGGGACATGCTCGCTGAGTTCAAAGAGGAGGTCGAGAGTCTCGACGACACGTTCAATACCCTCTACAGCTATCGGACGAACGAGACGTTGCGCGCGCTCACGCTCATCAGCGTAATCCTCCTGCCACTCACCCTCATCTCCGGTATCTATGGGATGAACGTGCCGCTCCCGTTCGACGGCCAGGACGGCTCGCTGGGGACGTTCATTGCGATCGTGACCTTCATGGTCGTCATAGCGGGCGCAATGCTGCTCTTTTTCCGCCGTAAAGGCTGGTGGTGAGCCAGGTGCCTCGATGCGCCATGCCGCGGTGTGCGCCAGACCGGCACCCCTACTAAGGAGCGCAGTAGTGGCGTAGGCATTCCTGCCTGCGGCATCGCGTGCTGGCTCAGGACAACCGATGGGCGCTGTACTACCAATGCGGCGTGGAGGTGACGCCAAACCCGTAGGGTGCAGGTCTCCGTCCCTGCCCAGTCACCGAAGCGTCAGCACTGGCACGAGCCGCCGGAGCCGATGCGATACGGGTCTGCGCAGGCGGATCAACAGGAGCCCCCCAAAGAGCAGTAGCTTGCGGTCCAGTGGCATGGCGTCCCAGAAGTACTCGCGTTCGATGCGCCACGATTCCCGCCAGTCCCATTGATCGGGCACCTGAAACTCGCTCCCGGCGCCGTCGTTGGTGAGCAGCGCTATCGACTGGTTCTCCATAGCGCTCGGCGCCTTTTTCGGATACCAGACCCAGATGTGGTCGAACGACGCCTCCAGGCGGTACGGGAGCCCCTTGCGTTCCAGGATGCTCGCGAGCACGAGCGCCCGCGCCTGGCAGTCTCCCTGGCCACGGGCGACCACCTCGCGCGTCGTCGGGTAATACCATGGCACGCCGTAGCTCTGCCACGGCACGGAGTACGGGACGTAGTGGTCAAGCACCTGCCGCTCGATATACGCCGGGTCGTCGGGCAGCTCCGCGGCCCACGCGGCCACCGCGACCGGATCCACGCTGGGGTCCCAACCTTGCGGCACCGAGCGCCCGAGCATCGCCGGGTTAGGGTACAGCGCGAAGAGCGCCCACAAAAAATAGAGAGGGAGAATACGGACCCGGCGCATCATAGACGGCCCCTTCATGGTGGTGCCGGATTATAGATCAGTTTGCACGGTCCTGCAAGCGCCGCCACCCCGGACACGGCGCGGCGCGGGCAAACCACCGAGGGCCTGCGAGTGCCGTCGGCCCGCCGGTATACTGCACGCAGGAACAAATGCGCCAGGAGAACAGGAGAAACAGATGACACAATCGACGAACACGCTCCCACACTGGGACATGACGGTCGTGTATCCCGGCCTCGACTCGCCGGAGTTCGAGCAGGGCGTCAACACCATCACCCAGGACATCGGCCTGCTCGGGGATCTTTTCGACACCCATGGCATCGCCAAGCGCGAGCCCGGCCCGCTCGACGAGGAGACCGTCCGGACGTTCGAGACCGTCACCAGCCGTTACAACGAGGTGCTCGACGAGGCGCACGTCCTGATTGCGTACCTCTACTGCCTGGTGAGCACCGACTCGCGCGATGATGCGGCTCAGGCGCGTATGAGCGCGCTGGAGAATCAGTCGATGCGCCTGTCGCAGCTCGGCACGCGCTTCACAGCCTGGCTGGGCGCGCTCGACATCGACAGCCTCATCGAGCGCTCGGAGATCGCGCGCGAGCACGGCTACGCGCTGCGGCGCGCAAAGGTGGAGGCTGAGCACCTGATGAGTCCGGACGAGGAAGCCCTCGCCGCGGAGCTTAATCTATCCGGTGGCACCGCGTGGTCCAAGCTGCACGGTAACCTTACCTCTCAGCTCTCCGTACCCATCGACCTCAACGGCGAGGAGCGGGACCTGCCAATGAGCATGATCCGCAACCTTGCCCTCGATCCCGACCGCGATACCCGCCGCCGCGCGTATGAGGCGGAGATCGCCGGTTGGGAGCGCGTGGCGCTCCCACTCGCTGCCGCGCTGAACAGTATCAAGGGCGAGGTGAATACCCTCTCGCAGCGGCGAGGCTGGGACACGCCGCTCGACGAGGCGGTGTTCGAGAACGCCATCGACCGCCAGACCCTCGAGGTCATGATGGAAGCCGCGCGTGAATCGTTTCCCGACTTCCGCCGATACCTGCGCGCGAAAGCGAGGGCCCTCGGCCTGCCCGCACTTGCCTGGTATGACCTGCTCGCGCCAATCAGCAAGAACGCGCGAACGTGGGAGTTTGAGGAAGGAGCAAGCTTCATCGAACGGCAGTTCAGCACGTACTCCACGAAGATGAGCGAGTACGCGGCGCGGGCGTTCCGGGAGCGCTGGGTGGACGCAGAGCCACGGTCTGGCAAGCGCGACGGGGCCTACTGCATTATGCTGCGCGGTGAGGAGTCGCGGATCTTCGCCAACTTCAAGCCCGCTTTCACCGGCGTGAGCACGCTCGCCCACGAGCTCGGCCATGGCTACCACAACCTCAACAAGGCGCGCCGCACCCCGATCCAGCGCTCGACCCCGATGACGCTCGCCGAGACGGCGAGCATCTTCTGCGAGACGATCATCCAGAACGCGGCACTCAAGGAAGCCAGCGAGGCGGAGCAGCTCGCGCTCCTGGAAACATCGCTGGAGGGTTCCTGTCAGGTTGTTGTCGACATAACCAGCCGCTTTCTTTTCGAGACGAGCGTCTTCGAAGCGCGTCGCGAGCGCGAGCTGTCGGTTGACGAGCTCAAGGGCTTCATGCTCGACGCGCAGCGGGAGACGTACGGCGACGGCCTTGATCAAGAAGTACTGCACCCGTATATGTGGGCCGTGAAAGGGCACTACTACAGCGCGGGCCGCTCATATTACAACTATCCATACATGTTCGGTCTGCTGTTCGGGCTCGGCCTCTACGCACGGTACACCCAGGAGCCCGAGGGATTCAAGGCTGGGTACGACGATCTGCTCTCCTCGACCGGCCTCGCCGACGCGGCGACGCTCGCGAGCCGCTTCGGTATAGACATCACCACGCCGGAGTTCTGGCGCTCCTCGCTCGACGTGATC
>JACDAU010000223.1 GCA_013695265.1 Chloroflexia bacterium | reverse complement strand
GGCCGGGACGGTGTACGTTCGATCGTCCGCGCGGCAGGACGGGGTGGCCAGCGCCATCGCCTTGATGACCGCGCGCTCCATGGGCGTGGGGCCGGGCAAAGCGGCAGCCATAGAGCGGCAGTGGCACTCCTCAACCGGATTGTCGCAGCCGTGGCACCAATCACCCGAGTACTCCGGCTGCTCGCCCGCTTCGGCGTCCCACTCCTGCAGCTCCGCCAGGACCTCGCGCTCCCCGTCGGTGAGTGTCCGTGCCATTGTGTGCCCCCTCCGTGTAGTAGTCCCGTCAATCACTCGGCGTCTCTCACTCGCCTATACGTAGTATACAGTAGTATACAGTAGTCTGTCAAGGCCTTTGGCTACAGCAGATATATTGCAAACTACAACATACGATGCTATACTGCGTGTAGGAGGTGCTGCAAATGGACATTGAGTACTACACGGTGAAGGACGTCGCGGCGACACTGAAGGTACACCCGCAGACGGTCAAGGACTGGCTGCGCGCGGGCGAGCTCGAAGGGGCGAACTTCGGCGGGCGCACCGGCTGGCGCGTGACGGATGCTCAGCTACGGGCATTCGTGGAGCGCCGGACGCAGGCGACAAAAACCGCCGCCTGAGTGACCAGGCGGCGGAGTGAGAGACGCCTTCACCGCCGGGACTAGCCACCGGTGAAGGGCCGTCTACAGCATAGCAAGGGAGCGGACAGTATGGGCGCTATCGTAGAGCTACCGAGCGGCAGTTACAGGCAGCAGGTGCAGGTCGCCGGGCGGCGGCATTCCGTGACCGGCGAGAACAAGCAAGAGGTGCGGCGCAAGGTCCGCGAGCTGCTCCACAACGCGGACAAGGGCATCTTACCGCCGGCTGAGCAGATCACGCTCGACAAGTACCTCGAGCGGTGGCTCGCCGATGCCGTGAAGCACTCCACCCGCCCGCGGACGTTCGAGAGCTATTCGGAGCTCGCGGCGTGGTACATCGTGCCAGCGCTCGGGCGGCACAAGCTCACCGCCCTGCAGCCCGGCCACGTGCAGAAGCTGTACGCGGATCTCCTGGAGCACGGGCGGCGCACGGGCGGAGGCCCGCTATCCACCAAGACCGTCCGCAACGTGCACGGCTGCCTGCACACCGCCCTGGAGCAGGCCGTGAAGTGGGGGCTCGTGCCGCGCAACGTCGCGGGCGTGGTAGACCCGCCACGCGTGCGACGCAAGGAGATACGGGCCCTCGACGCTGTACAGGTCCGCACCTTGCTCGCGACTGCGCACGGTACGCGTTGGGAGGCGCTGCTGACGCTCGCTATCGCAACCGGGATGCGCCAGGGCGAGCTCCTGGGGCTCAAGTGGGGGGACGTGGACCTTGACGCCAGGGCTCTGCACGTGCGCCGTCAGCTCGGGCGTGATGGCACGCTCGCGGAGCCGAAAACGAGCAAGGCGCGCCGCAAGGTGGAGCTGCCGAGCTACGCCGTGACTGCGTTGCGCGAGCACAAGGCGCGACAGAACGAACTCCGGCTGAAGTGGGGGCCGGAGTGGGAAGATCGCGACCTGGTCTTCTGCACGCTCGCCGGATACCGGGGCAAGAAGTCGGATCCCGGCAGCGGGACCCGGCCGGGCGGCACCCTTCAGGCTCGTAACGTCGTGCGCGAGTTCAAGGTGCTGCTGGTGCGCGCCGAGCTCCCCGACGTGCCCTTCCACGCCCTCCGGCACACCGCCGCCACGCTACTGTTACAGAAGGGCGTACACCCCAAGATCGTGCAGGAGCGGCTCGGGCATAGCAACATCGCCATGACGCTGGACACGTACAGCCACGTGATGCCCTCGATGGATCGCGGGGCCGCGGACCTGCTCGATGAATTGCTCGGGTGAGAGTGCACACGAAAGTGCACACGGCGCGCGGCCGGGGCACTCGCTCTGCCGGGCCGTCGGACGTAACTCCGCATAGATAGTGGAGTTACAGGGGCGCCCGATGCAGGATTCGAACCCACAACCCCCTGGTCCGAAGCCAGGTGCTCTATCCGTTGAGCTAATCGGGCAGTAACCCTATTTTACCCCACTTGTCAGCCAGACTCAAACCGATCGCGCCGCTACCGCAGTCGCGCCGTAGTGTGCATGTGGCAAGATGCGTACATCAGTAGGCTGCGGTGCCAGGGCGCCTGGACGCTCGGCAGGCTAGCAAGGTCAGTTGGCTTCAAAAGAGGAGGTGTACGGATATGAGTACGGCGGATGGACGGGTGCATCTGCTCGAAGAACGGCTCGATGCCTTTGACCGGCGGCTGCGCGCGATCGAGACTTGGGCAACCAGGGAGCAGGGCTACCATATGAGCGTTTCCATACCGCCCCAAGGACGCCTCGAGCCGACGCCACCACAGTTGTCCACACCGGCGCCTCCACCACCACCCCGCGTGCAACCCATTAGGACACCAGATAGACCTGAGCCGGTCGTAAGCCGTCCCGCAACGGCGACTCGTTCATCCTCAATGGCGCCCGCCCGAACCTGGTCTCCGGCAGATCTCGAACAACTGCTTACCGGGCGCTTTCTTGCCTGGGGCGGCGGCCTGGCAATCCTGCTGGGGATTCTCTTCTTTCTTGCTCGCGCCTTTCGCGAGGGGTGGATCGGCCCGGCAGGTCGGGTCAGCATCGGACTTGGCGCGGGGCTGTTGCTGTTCGCGGCGGGCGCGTGGCTCTTCGAACGGCGTGAGGCGCTCCTCGGACACGTCCTTGTCGCGACCGGGCTGGGAACACTCGGCCTTTCCTTTGTCGCAGGGACCCGCCTGTATGAGCTTATCCGGGTTGATGTCGGTCTCGTCTGCTCGCTGGCTTTGGCGGCGGCCTCCGCGATCATCGCGGTCCGATCGCGGTCTCAGGTTGTGGCGGCGTATGGGCTGATCACCGCTCTCGCCGCGCCATTCGTACTCGACGCCTCCCCTACCTTGAGTACCGTGGCCTTCGTTGCCACCGCTCTTATTGGCTGTACAACGATCTCTCTCTGGCGCTCCTGGTCGTGGCTTCCGTCACTCGCGTTTCTCTTGTCAGCGCCACAGCTCTGGTCGTGGTTTGAGCGCGACCCGTCAAGCGGTCTCGCGCTCCTGGTCCTGGCTGGCTACTGGTGCCTGAACGCCGTTGCGGCCGGTGGCGAGGAGTTTCGGCATCGCCGGTCTGTCCTTCGCCCTACATCAGCAACGGTGCTCCTCGCCAACGCGGCGTTCCTTGTCGCGGTGGGCTTTTCGGTAATCGACACTTCGGGTGCGCGGGGCTTGTTCTTGCTCTGTACCGCGACCGCGCATTTCCTGCTTGGCGCGTACTTCTTGTGGGATGAGAGCCAGGAACATCCCTTCGGAATGCTCGCTCTTGGTACCGGATTCGCGGCGCTGACGATGGCCGTGCCCGTCTCGTTCGGCGGTCCTGCTGTCCCCATAGCGTGGGCGGCGGAGGCGGCGTCCCTTGCGTGGATCTTTTCGCGCAGGAGGGACCGATACACTGCGGCAAGTGCCAGCCTGCTCGCTGTGCTGACAGTGGCCCACTTCGTCAGTGTCGAGTATCCGTGGTATGAAGTGCTCTCGTACAACTCGGATTTCTCGCGTCCGTTCCTAAACGCCAATGGCGGCACCCTTGCGTTCCTGTTAACTGCTATCGGCTTCGCGGTCGCCGTAATCAGCTCGCGCGGTGTGCGCTCCTTGCTCGCCTGGATTGGCTGCGGACTCGTGCTCTATGCGCTGCCGTTCGAAACATCCGGCCTCTGGCTCCTCGCAGGATACGCGGGTGCCGCAGTGTTCGCCCTGGTCATGGATCAAGACTCCCGTCCAGCGCGCCGTCTTCGACGTGTGCCGGG
>JACDAU010000209.1 GCA_013695265.1 Chloroflexia bacterium | reverse complement strand
TCGGCAGCCGCTGCCGCTCACGGTCGCTTACCACGACGCCTGCCACCTCGCACACGGCCAGGGAATCCGGCAACAGCCGAGGCAGGGTCTTTTGGCGATACCCGGCGTCACGGTGCGAGAGATCGTGGAGTCGGAGATCTGCTGCGGCTCCGCAGGCGTGTACAACCTGGTCGAGCCAGAACCAGCCGCCGCGCTGGGTGAGCGCAAGGCGCGCAACGTGCTCGCGACCGGCGCTGAGTTGCTCGCCGCCTCGAATCCGGGCTGCACGCTCCAGATTCACGCCAGTCTCACCCGCTCCGGGGTCTGCCTCCCGATGGCGCATCCCATCGAGGTTCTCGACGCCTCGATTCGCGGTGAGTCGGTGGAGTCGTTCCTCCGGCGCAAGGGCGGAGCCGCCGCACGAAGGCGCGACGGCTAGTCCACAGTAATCACCGGCATTGCCTGCGCAGAGGCGAATCGTGTATTCGCTGGCAGCTGGCCAGGTCGATCACGAGGGTCACCCCGCGCGTGAACAATTGAGCTATGCCTTTCCCCAAAGCAAGCCTCGACTGCCACTACCGGTAGTCTGTTGCCTTGGGAAGAATGACACCTGGCGGGTGTTACCCGTGAACGGAACCACAGCAATTACGTCGGTAACCTCGGCATCAGCCGCCACCCGACACACCACTAAACCCGACTCAACAAACTACCGCTATAGCGGTGGGCACCGCCCTTGAGCCGGGTAGGGGCAGGTCTCCGTGCCTGCCCGCGGGCCGCAGCCCGCCCCCTGCCCTTCCGGAGGTTCAATCTTCTTGCTCACCGCTGTACGGATCGAGCGTGAGAGCGGCATGGTTACGCCGCAATTGGACGGAGAAAGGTGAAGGATAATCACGTCAACCTCTTCTACAGCAACGCGGATGATGGCTATATCGCGGACATCCCCGATCTCGCGGCGTGTTCCGCCTTCGGCGCGACCGCCGCGGAGGCGCTCGCCGAATTGGAGATCGCCCGAGCTGCGTTGATCGATGCCGCGCACGCCCACGACAAGCCGGTGCCCGAGCCGCGGTATCGAACGGCAATCTATCAGTTCACCCCCGGAACCACGCGCCACATGTCGGGTTGGGGGTAGGTGCAGGTCTCCGTGTCGTCGAGTTATGAGTGATGAGCAGTGAGTTGGGTTATGCGCATACAAACGGGCAACGGAAATCTTGACGGGTCTGCCTCGCGCACGCAATTGAGTATCGGGAACCGGGGGGCGGCGGGCGTTTAGTCGCACGCCCCTACGCAATACCACCGAAGCGCGACCGTTCCTGATCACCCATCACTCGTTGCTCGCTATCAGTAGCGGGGTAGCAGCGTTTCCTCCAGGCGAGGGCAGAGGCGGAGCCGTGCGGCTTGTGCGAGCAGCGCGGCGAGGCCCTTGCGCTCGTCCAGACCGTACCCCAGGCCGAGCGCGTCGACGAGGCGCTGCCATCGTTCTTCCTCGCCGCCGTGCTCCCGGCAAACGCCCGCGGCCACCGTCTCACCTTGCTCTCGCAGCAGCCGCCCGATGTCCTGGAACACTCCCTCGGCGTCCGAGTCCGGTTCGCTGGCGGTCGCTTCCACGGCGAGGGCGCGAACCCACGGAGCGCCGCTTGCGATCCACCACGCCCGCGACAAACTTTCGGCGTATGGCGCCGACTGTGTGCTCATGGCGGCGTCGCCGGACACGATGCGCCCCTCGTCGCCCTCGATCGTGCCGCTTTCTTGCAGCACCAGCGGCGCGGCAATGCCGTAGTAGTCGCGGACGAGGTAGCGAGCGACCGCCTCCTCCGTCGTGCCGCCGATCGCCATGGGGCCAGTGACGCGCTCCAGCCCGTCGAGCCGCACCGCGCCGAGGAGCAGGGCGTCCGTGCCGCCGGGGCCGAGCGTCACGGCAACGCGCGGTATGATCCGCACTTCCGAGCGGTTTCGCGCCCAGCTTGCTGGCTCTATGAGCGCGAGCGCCGCGTCTGCCTGGGCGAGCGCGCGCATCACCGCTGCGTCATTCTCGACAAGCAGCGCGCGTGCATTCGACGCCAGCCAGCCCGAGCCGAGCACCCAGGCGATGGGCGCCAGGGCGGCGCGGCGGGTCAGAACAACAGTGGTCGGCATCTCACTCCTCCATCTGTAATTGTTGCCAGATGCTTACCGGCAGCAGCGGCTGGTTCGCGCGCGCGCGCTTGATCTGCAAACTCCGCCACTCGTCAAACTGTTCCAGGGGAACCGCCGGCTCCCGTGCCGCGAGTGTTTGCGGATCGGCGGCCCAGGTGAAATACGATGCGGTCGTCAGCATCGCGGTCAACGCGACCACCGCCACGAGCCCTTGCCGCACCAGACTCCGGCGCGGCAGGGTTCGCCACGCCTGATCGAGCGCGAGGCCAACGAAGAAGTATATCGCGGGAAGCATCCCGATGCCGCGCGCAGCATCCGGGGTGTTGATCGTCAGCACCTGCGTCAGTAGCCACGGCGTCAGGAGCATCACCCACCACAGCGCGACGTCCTCCCGCCGCCAGAAGGAGAGGAGCAGTCCCGCTGCGAACAGCACCGCGGTCACGGGGTCGAGCAGCGCACGGCCGAAGGGGCTGTACCGCGGCCGCGTGTCCTGGAGGAGCTGCTCCGGAGGGCTGTATGCGTCACCGGCGAGCACGGCGCCATCGAAGAAGAAGCGCGCGTTTCGCCACACCTGATACGGGAGCACCTCCGCCGGGCCGTGGCGGTCGAAGTAGCCGTCGGTGGTGGCTGCGGCCCGAATGACGCTGACCCGCTCAGCGCGGATGTTGAACAGGTCGGGGTTGCGGCGGATTGCGGGGAGCTGGGGAAGGAAGAAGGAGACGGCGGCGATGCCTAGTAGAACATATCCCATAAGCACCACCTTCCAGCGGTCCCGGTGCTGCCGAAGAGCAAACGGCGCGTAGACGAGCAGCGCGACCAGAATCGCCCGTCCGGCGAAGTAGCCGTACAAGCCAAGCGCAGCCGTGACGCCAGAGAGCGCGTAGTATCGCCACTGGCCGGTCTCCAGCGCACAGGTGATCAGCCAGCACGCCGTGGCGGTGAGGAGCACGATGTGGACGTTTTCCCAGCCGCTGCGGGAGAAGTTCAGGTACCACACACTGGTCGCGAGCAGTGCGAGGGAGAGCAGGCAGGCGGGTGCGGAGAGGCGCCGGCGATACAGCGCGTACAGCGGCACGAGCGCCACGGTGCTGGTCAGTGCGCTCAACAACCGAAGTCCGAGCGCGCTCTCACCGAAGGCTGCGACGAACGGGGCTGCCGCGTACAAACTCAGCACAGGATTCGGCTTCCAGTCCAACCCAAACAGGTCCGGCCCGCGGCCGTACAGGATCTTGTAGATCACGACCAGGTTGTCCGCCTCGTCGGCCATCAGATTGCTGGGGAAGGCGCCGAGCGCGACGAGCCGGAGCGCGAGCGTCGCGACGAGCAGCGCGGCAAGCAGGAGGGGATACGGGAATCGCGAGATGCCCTCCGGGTGACTGCTGCCTTCGGGGCGTGCGTGAGGGTGTTGCTGCATCGGGCCTTCTAGCTGTGGGACCGGGGTGCCGAACTTGAACGCTGGGCGCGGGCCTGCGCGTCGATGGGTAGTATAACTGACGGCGGTTCGTAGTTTAGTAGTTGATTTCCACCCGCCGGCCGCGGGCATCGGTCTCTGGCATCGCGGGCAATCGTTCCGACCTGCCCTGAACGAACCGTTCAGCGGTCCATGCGGCAACGATCGCGTCGAGCACGTCGTCAGCTCCGGCTGGGGGCGCCAGGCGCCGCGCGCTTTGCCGGTCTAAAATCGGCATCTCCTCGATGGTCTCAGAAAGCAGGCGCTGACGCTCCTCGAAACCTTCCGGCGTGCCCTTGTAAAACTGCATCGGAGAGCGATCACTTAGCCGCCAGAAGGAGACCTCCGGATGAATCTCGATCACGCGGTCCTGGGATTCGGCGCTGATAATCCGGTTCACCTCGGCAACTTTGCGGTATATCCCGAACGCTTGTCTGCTGATGCCCTTGCCCAGCAGCATTCGGGAACGAGCCGACGCTTCGTCGTAGTCCTCAACGTCAACCAGGCGCAGGTCCGGGGCTGGGAACACGCTGGATCGGCGCGGGCCGAGTAACGCCCTCGCTGCCACGTCACATCCCCTCGGAGCACCCTCCAGTAGACCGATCGGGATGTCAACCGCGATGCAGGAGGCATCCGGGTACGTTGCGATGACGGCGGAGAAGTCGGCAAAGATGCGTAGGGCGGTGTGTCGCGAATCCGTGTTGTAGGCAACTGCCAGCCAGCCGCCTGGGCAACCATCCACTCCCACGATTAGCATAGCGGTGGAATTACTCCCCCGGTCCCATGCGGCGGGCGGCGTGGGTGCGGAGCCGCAGCGCCTGCAACCGGATGAAGCCGGCGGCGTCGGCCTGGTTGTAAACGTTATCCGCCTCGAACGTGACCGTGCTCTCGTCGTAGAGGGAGTCCTTCGACCGCCGGCCCAGCACGTGCGCTGCGCCCTTGTACAGCTTCAGGCGCGCCGTGCCGTTCACGCGCTCCTGGATGTCGTCCATGAATTTTTGCAGCGCCTGCCGCTCCGGGGAGTACCAGAAGCCGTTGTACACCATCTCGGCGTACTGGGGGATCAACTGGTCCCGCAGGTGCATCACCTCGCGGTCGAGCGTGAGCGACTCCACGGCGCGATGGGCGAGGTGCAGGAGCGTGCCACCCGGCGTCTCATAGCAGCCTCGGGACTTCATCCCAACGAAGCGGTTCTCCACGATGTCCACCCGTCCCACACCGTGCAACCCAGCGCGCTGGTTCAGTAGCTCCACCAGCGGCAGGGGATCCAGCCGATCCCCGTTCACCGCGACTGCGTTGCCAGACTCGAAGCTGATCTCCATGGTCTCCGGCTCGTTTGGCGCGTCCTCGGGGTCGGTGGTGAGCGTCCACATACCCTTTGGCGGGGCAGTCCATGGGTCCTCCAGCACCCCGCCCTCGTAGGAGATGTGGAACAGGTTGGCGTCTATCGAGTACGGCTTCTCGGCGGTCACCGGTACAGGGATGTTGTGCTCCTCCGCGTAGCGCACGCAGTCGGCCCTTCCACGCAGATCCCACTCGCGCCAGGGAGCGATGACGCGCAGCTCTGGCCGCAGCGCATACGCAGTGAGCTCAAAGCGCACCTGGTCGTTCCCCTTGCCCGTCGCGCCGTGCGCTATGGCATCAGCTCCCTCCTCGTTCGCGACGCGCACGAGCTCGCGGGCGATCAGCGGGCGGGAGATCGAGGTGCCCAATAGGTAGTGTCCTTCATACACCGCAGAGGCGCGCACGGCGGGAAAGATAAACTCCTCGACAAACTCGCGGCGCAGGTCCACGGCGTGTGCTTTTTGTGCGCCGGTTGCGAGCGCTTTGAGCCGCGCCTCCTCAACCTCTTCGCCCTGCCCGACATCGGCGGTGAAGGCGATGACCTCCGCACCGTACGTCTCGCGGAGCCACTCCAGGATCACGGACGTGTCCAGTCCGCCCGAGTACGCCATCACCACCCGCTTCACGCCAGACACAGTGTACCTCCCAGGAAATTGCCCGCCTGGCGAGTGGCCACGCGGCATACAAAAGTCGCAACCCGCCAGCGAAGAGTAGCGTGATTGGGCCAGCGCCCAAGCAAGGGCGCGGCGCGAGGGGCGTTCAACTGAACGCCCCTACGGCTCCACCGCCACGCCTTGCTACAGGGTTCGATGGGCGCGACCAGGCCCGTGTGCGTCGTTACCCATAGCGTGACCATTCCACGGCGCTCCAGCGTCATCGTTGATGGTATCACGCCTGGCTTCTCCGGGTCAGGAGGTCGTCGAGGGTGTCTGCGAGGGCGTCGATGGCCTCGCGGTCAATCACCAGCGGCGGGAGAAAGCGAAGCGTCGTCGGGCCTGCGGAGAGGGCGATTATGCCCCGGTCCTGCAATGCCCGGAGATACCGTGTCGCGCGTTCCCGCAGGTCGATCGCGACTATGAGTCCCAGCCCGCGCACCTCCCGGATGCCGGGTTGTTCGAGCCCGCGCAGGCGCTGGAGCATGTACTCGCCCATGTACGCGCTATGTGCGAGCAGTTCGCGGCTCTCGATTTCCTCGATCACGGCGAGCGCGGCCGCTGCGGCCAGCGGGTTGCCGCCGAACGTGTTGCCATGGCTGCCCGCCGGCAGGATGGAGGCGATCTCCTCGGAGGTGAGCGTCACGCCCATCGGCACGCCGTTCGCGATACCCTTCGAGAGGCAGAGGAAATCGGGCAGGACGCCGCTATGTTGCCACGCGAACCAGCGCCCGGTCCGAAAGCCCGTCTGTACCTCGTCCAGGATCAGCATCGTGCCGTGCTGCTCCGTAAGTGTCCGTGCCGCCTGGAGGTAGCCCTCCGGCGCGGGGTGGACACCGCCCTCACCCTGCACGGGTTCCAGGATCACCGCGGCGGTCTCGGGCGTGATCGCCGCCGCCAGCGCGTCCGCGTCGCCGAACGCGACGCTGGTGAACCCCTCGAGCACGGGGAGGTACGGCTCACGGTACTTCTTCTCGGGCGTCGCGGAGAGCGCGCCGTAGGTGCGTCCGTGGTAGCCCCGGCGCGCGGAGACGACGTCGGTTTTGCCCGTGGCGGCGCGCGCAAACTTCAGCGCTGCCTCGACTGACTCTGTACCGGAGTTGCTGAAGAAGACGCGATGCAGCTCCACCGGTGCAAGGCCCGTCAGGCGGTCGAGGTACGCAGCGCGGACGTCGTTGTAGAAGCTCTGGTGACAACTGAGCAGTTTGCCCGCCTGCTCGGTGATCGCGGCGGTGACGGCTGGGTTGGCGTGGCCGAGGATGTTCACGCCGTAGTTGCTCGCGAAGTCCATGTAGCGTTTACCGTCGCTGTCCCAGAGGTGATAGCCGTCGCCGCGGACCAGTGCGATGTCTCGCTTCGTGTACATCGGCACGACTGTGTTATCCTCTGTCGCCCGTATCTGCACTACCTTGTTCGCCGCGTTCCCGCCGCCCTTACGGGAAATGACTTCGTCACTTCGTTCGATCACGTGTCACCTCCTGCGCGCCCGTCGCTCAACATCTCTAATACCAACTCTCGATGAAGGTGGCGGTTGCAGGGGCGTTCTATTGAACGCCCCTACGGAGCTGCCCTCAGTGCAACCGCCACCGGCACGGAAGGGTGGCATAAGATCCTCACCACTACCCGTTCGTCCGGGCGAACTCCGCCATAAATGCCGCGAGTTGCTTGGGACCATCCACTTCCATCGCGTTATACAGGGAGACCCGGATGCCGCCCACCGAGCGGTGCCCCTTCAGTCCGACAAACCCCGCCGCAGCCGCAGCCGCGACGAACCATTTCTCCTGCTCCTCGTCCGGCAGCCGGAACGTCACGTTCATCAGCGAGCGGCTGTCCGGCGCCGCGTGTCCGCGGTAGTACCCGCCGCTGTTGTCCACCGCGTCGTATATCGCCGCTGCCTTTTGCCCATTGCGCTGCTCGATGGCTTCGAGTCCGAGGCTCTCCACCCATTGCAGCGTGAGGTTCATCACGTATACCGCGAACACGGGCGGCGTGTTGTAGAGCGAGTCGTTCTTCGCGAACGTCGCATAGCGCAACATCGCGGGAAGCGTGGTTGGCGCTTGCTCCAGCCAGTCCGTCCGCGTGACCACCGCAGTTACGCCCGCGCAGCCCAGGTTCTTCTGCGTACCCGCGTACATCAGCGCGAAGTGCGAGCCGTCCACCGGGCGCGAGAGGATGTCGCTGCTCATGTCCGCTACGAGCCGCCGACCTCCCACGTCCGGGTATCGCTGCCACTGCGTGCCCGAGATGGTCTCGTTCGAGCAGATATGGACGTATGCGGGGTCGTGACTGAGGTCGATCTGCTCCGGGCTTGGGACGCCGCGATACCCACTGTCCTTTGCGCTGGCGGCGACGTGGGTCCGCCCGATCTTGCGCGCCTCGTCCAGCGCTTTTTCCGCCCACGCGCCCGTGACGATGTAGTCCGCGACGGCGCCCTCGGTGAGGAAGTTCATCGGGACCATCCCGAACTGCTGGCTCGCGCCGCCCTGCACAAATAGCACCCGGTAGTCGTCGCCTACCCCCAGCAGCCGCTTGAGTCGCTCCTCCGCCTGCCCGTTGATCTCCTCGTACTCCCTGCCTCGATGGCTCGCCTCAAGGATCGAGAGCCCGGTGCCACGGTAGTCGAGCAGCTCGGCCTGCACCTGCTCCAGCACCGGACGCGGCAGGATCGCGGGGCCGGGGTTGAAGTTGTAGAGGTGCTCGGCAGGGGTCTCGATTGATCCCGTCTGTACCGCACCAGCTCTGGTGCGATAATATTCCAGCAGTTGCTCATCGGACAGATGCTTGGTCTCCTCATATATCTCGTCACGAATGCGGCGCGCCATGTCAACCGCATCTATTGAGTCCGTCTGTGTCACGACTGCTCACCTCCTGCCGGGATAGATCGATAGCGGCAAAATCCTGGGGCCGGGATTGAAGTTGTGGAGGTGCTCGGTCTTCTGAACGTCATTAGTCATCGACGCCGGACGCACCGCTCCTCCCATCATTGAGGCGCGCTAGCTGGATCTCTCTACCCTCAGCCTCCGAGCGAGTGGTAAGCCGCACACCAAGCTTGGCATTCACCGCCGCAGCCCGCTGATGGAAGTACGCTACCAGCTCCTCGTGATCCATGTGTTGCGTGGCAGCGTGATCGCCATCTCGTACGCGCCGCAGCCACGGAAATGGCTCGCGACTAATCTGATCCATAGTTCGTGACCTCCCGTGGTGTATGGATGGAAAGTGCTTTGTAACCCATCTCCAAGTTTACCGCGTTTAACAAGCGTATCTTATCCCAATGAACGATGTGCCGAAAGTTCCAACTGACCAACACGTCAGCATCGTCAACCGATCACCGTCCCGTGCCCGGCGAGCGCCCGCTGGATCGCGTCGTCCACCCGGCCGTCCGCGAACACAACCTGGCCGATGCCTCGCCGAAGCGCCTCGCTTGCGGCAAGCACCTTCTTCTTCGCCCGGCCCTGCGCCATTTCCATCGCCACATCCAGCTCGTCTCGGTTTATGCGCGCAATCAGCGTGTTCTCGTCGCGCACGTCCCGGAGCAGTCCCGGCGTGTCGGAGAAGATCAGGAGCGTATCGGCGGAAAGCGCCACCGCCAGTTCCATCGCCAGCTTGTCGCCGTCCACGTTGATTGCCTCACCGTCCATCGAGAGGGCGGGCGGTGTCAGGACCGGAACATACCCCGCGTCGAGCAGGAGGCGCAGCAGGCGGGTGTCCACCTCCTGGATGCTGCCAGCGTAGTCGCCCTCCAGCATGCGCGCCTTCCCGTCCTCAACGACGCGGATGCGTTGCTTGCGACGGCCACGGGCGATTCCGCCGTCGAGCGCGCTGAGGCCAACTGCGTTCACGCCCAGTCCCTGGAGCTGCTCCACGATCGTTTTGTTCACCTTGCCGCAGTACACCATCATGAAGATCTCCATCGTCCGCCTGTCGGTGTAGCGGCTGACCTGGCCGGTGCTGGACGTGACCATGCGCGCCGGGTGCCCGAGCTGCTCCGAGACCTGGTTCAGCTCCGCGTTCGCGCCGTGGACCAGCACCAACGGCTCGCGCACATTCGGCACATCGGCGAGGAAGCGTTCCAGGTCGACGCCCTTGCTCCCGCCTATCTTGATCACCAGCACTTGTTTCGCTCCTGTTGGATCTGTATCAAGCTGCGTATACCATATTTGTGTGGCTGGGACGGAGTCGGGTGTGGCTCTCCGTGCCCGCCCTGTGACTGGTTGAGGCACGGCGGCAGGCACAGAGACCTGCGTCCTACGGGATCGCGCTGCATTGGCATCAGATGGGGTGCAGGCCGGCGAACTCCAGCGCGGTTGTCTCCGGGAAGCCGAAGCGGATGTTGAACGCCTGTACCGCCTGGCCTGACGCGCCCTTCATCAGGTTGTCGAGCGCAGCAAGCACCACGACCCGCCCATTCCGCTCGTCCAGCTCGAAGCCGACGTCGCAGTAGTTCGTCCCGGAGAGGATCTTCGGCTCGGGGTAGCGGTACACCCCGCTCGACTCCTTGACGATGCGCATGAACGGCTCGCCCGCGTACGCCTTGCGGAACACGCGCCAGAGTTCCCGCTCATCCACGGGTTTGTTCAGAAAGACGTGGCCCGTCGAGAGGATGCCGCGCACCGCCTCGATGCTTGTCGCGGAGAACGCGATCTGCGGCTCGCCGTGGAAGCTCAGTTCCTGGCAGATCTCCGCAGTGTGCCGGTGTCCCGTCGGCTTGAAAGAGCGCACTGCCCCGCTGCGCTCCGGGTGGTGCGTGGCCAGGCTTACGCCGCCGCCGGCACCGCTCGATCCCGTCTTCCCCTCGATCACGACCGGCTTCGCCAGGTCAACTAGATCAGCCTGGAATAGCGGATAGAGTCCGAGGATCGCGGCGGCAGCGAGGCAGCCAGCGCTTGAGATGTAATTCGCCGTCTTCATCTCCTCGCGGTGTAGTTCGGGGATGCCGTAGACCCACTCGGAGAGCAGCTCCGGGCGCGCGTGCTCGTGGCCGTACCACGCTGGATACAATTCGGGGCGTCGTAGGCGGAAGTCCGCGCTCAGGTCAATGATAACGGGCGCGAGTTCCTGCCACTGGGCGACCTTCTCCATGGCGTGGCCGTGCGGGAGGCCGAGGAACAGCACATCGCACGGCTCAAGCTCCGCCATGCTGACGAACTTGAGGCCCGTGCGCTTGCGCAGGTTAGGGTGTATCCGGTGGACGAACTTGCCCGCGTTGGACTCCGATGTGACCTGGGCGACCTCCGCCTCGGGGTGGTCGAGCAGGAGCCGCACCAACTCGCCGCCGCCGTATCCAGACGCCCCGATGATCGATATCTTCACAGTGCTCTCCCCTCGGAAG
>JACDAU010000201.1 GCA_013695265.1 Chloroflexia bacterium | reverse complement strand
GGGCGGTGGTGGCGCGATCCCTACTTCGGCAGGCCCTTGTCATGCCGGGCCTTGCGCTCCCGGAGCGTGCGCGACGTGGCCACCATATCCTTGCGCCTCAACTCATCCAGTGGACCCTGCTCGGCGCGGGACACGAGATCCCGGACCGCCGCCGCCTCCGCTGCGAACTCAGGCTCCGAGGCATACGAGCTCTCGGACAGCTTGCCTGCGGTCACCCGAAGGATCTTGAGGGCATCCTCGTGGCGACCATCCCGGCTCAGAGCCACAGCCTCATCGCGGGCGCGGGCCGAACGCAGCAGCGACACCTCCCGGTCGACGTCCCGATTGACCGGTTGGCTGCGCACGGCATGCACCGGGGCATACCGAAGCTCGGCGGGCGGGAAGGCCCGGTCCCGATGCTGGTTGGTTTCCACCTTCGTGTATACAACCTTGGAAGTGATGGACAGGTGCTCTCCGATGCTCCCAGGAGGCGTCGACACCTTAAGCACGATGCGCTTGAGGTCGCCCGACAGCAGGTCGCCGATGTAGACGCGCGCCCCGGTTGCGGTCTGATCAAGTTCGTACTTGTTCAGGCACCCCCGCAACTCGACACCGCGCGGCAGGCTGACGTCTACGACCGTCCGCCTGGCGTACTGGCTGATCATCTCCCCCAGCTCGCCCGCCACGACGTCCTCTATCGAGGGCGCATCGGGAATGAAATGGAACGCGCCACCGCCGGAGCTTGCCATCATCTTCAGGAGGTCGTCATCAAAGTCGGCCCCGATGCCCATCGCGGAGGTCTCGATGCCCCTCTGGCGCAGCTCCCGAGCCTGGCCGGCGATCAGCTCGGGGTCAGTAAGTCCCACGTTTGCGCGCCCGTCGGTGAGCAGCAGGACCCTGCTGACCCGCTCGTCATCCACGAAATCCGCAACCTGCTGACCGCCCACCCACCAGCCGCCGTGCAGCGCGGTCGAGCCCGCAGTGCGGATCTGGTCAATCGCGCCGAGCAGCCGGGTCCGTCCATTGTGCGTCACGGTTGTGCTGTGGGCGAGGACGTCCACCTCGCTCGCGAACGCCACGAGCGCCACCCTGTCCTGGGGCGTCAGGTTCCTGACGAGCTGGCGCGCCGCCTCCTTGGCTCGCTCGAGCTTGCCGCCGCCCATCGAGCCGCTCCGATCGACCACCAGTGCGAGGTTGAGCGGCTGCCGTCGCGTCTGCACGGTCGGCACATCGATCGAGAGCATCACGTACCGCCGGTGCGATCCCTCCGGGTTGATGAGCGTGTAGTTCACCGTTGATTTCAGTCGTAGTGTCATAGGTTCTCCCCTTTCTCCTGAGGTCGCCGCTCGGTGCCCACGGGCGGGTTGCCGAGCAGGTCCATCGCCTTCTTGATCAACCGCGCGATAACCCGGTCGCGGTCCCGGTCGCCCGTGGGCTGGTAGTGCAGCTCGACGCCCGGTGCAAGTGCGACGCGGTGCCAAACGGAGTGCCCACTAACTTTCGCGTCCCTGGGAGGCGAGTGCTCCCGGTCACGGCGGGATGGTGCGGGCAGATCGCGCACGACCAGGCCCTGGGGCATGATCGAGGCGAGGAAGTCCGCCGCGCTGTCCTTCTTTGGCTCCTCGGGCAGGGACGCAACCAGCTGCTCGAGCTCCGCGAGCGACATCCCCTCGAGGCGGTTGCGGACCTCGGTGAGCGGGAGGTACTGCACTTTGAGCAGCCTGATTGCCCGAAGGCGCAGCAGGTGTTCGTAGCTGTAGATGGGGTTGGCGCGCGAGCCGCCTGGCGGGGGCAGCAGCCCCTCGCTCACGTAGTAGCGCACGGTGCGCAGGCTGACGCCCGCCCGCTCGGCCAGCTCCGATATCCCCATGGGCTCCGACCGATCCTCCACCCTGTACACACCTCCTACTTCACTGCGCCCATTATACAGTATTACGTGATGCTGTCAATAGAATCGGGAAAGTGCAGGATCGAGGAGTGCTGTATGTGGAGGGGCGGTTGAATGGTTGGCCTCCTTCGCCGCATTGACGCCATCATCTCCAGCAATGGCAACCCGTAGCGCAAAAGCGACACTTAAGCTCCAGATGTGATTCGTCGGTCACGCTGCGCGAGCAGGTATCCGTCCCCGTTGTGTTGGGCCGCACGGTTCAACTGTGTCGGACCGCACGCGGGACACAGTGGACGAAGCCCGGACCGCCGAGGTACATCCCGCCGTCCACGTTCACGCATGCCCCCGAAGCATAGACATGGGCGCGAGTCACCTCCTCCGGCGGTGCGCCGGTCACCTTCTGGATCGGCGTGTGGCCGTGTATGAGCTGCTCGCCGCCGTACTGCCGCAGGAACCGGGAGGCGGACGCTTCGCCGTTGGCGCCGTCAAAGGCGTGGCGCTCCGAGAAGTCATCAAGGAGCCGGTCCCAGGCGCACTCGTCACTGCCCCGCAGGAGCTTGGCGAACGCCGCGTTCACCGCCTCGATGGTGTCGCCGTAGCGCGTGTAGAAGGTCGCGTCCGCATGCGCGTAGAGCACATCGTCGACTCGGAGCATCGCGGGCTGTCCCGTGATCCATTCGATGTGTTCATCGCCGAGGCGTGCGAGGTCGGCGTGGTTCCCACCGTTCCGCTCCCGGGATTCTACCCAGTACGTGCCGCCGAACCGCCGCGCCGCCAGGATCAGCGCGTCGTGGTTGCCCAGCAGCGCGTGAACCGTTCCTCCCGCAGCTTCTGCCTCCCGCTGCAGCCGCATCACCAGCTTGATCACGCCGACACCGTCCGGCCCGCGGTCAACGTAGTCGCCGATGAACAGCAGGTTCGCGTCGCCCCCGGCCCAACGCTGAGCGTCACCCAGCAGACCAGCGTCCGAGAGCAGGCGGGTCAGCTTCTGGAGCTGGCCGTGTACATCACCGATCACGTACATCGCGTCGCCTCCATCAAACGAGCAGATTATACCGCCGCCGCCGTCTGCCCGCGTGTGGTATAAGAGAATGGACCGGCGTTCAGTTGAACGTCCCTCCGCCCGGTGTTGCCCTATCACCTGCATCGAAGACGAGAACGCGGAAGAGAGGCGCACGCTTGAGCCAAATGGTCGAGGGGCTCTATCGCAAACACGGAGGCGAGCTCACCGCTGCCCTGGCCTTGCATACGGATGATGCATCGCTTGCCGAAGGCATGGCGCACGATGTGTTTTTGCGCGCTTTGGCCGCAGAGGACGATCTTCGCGACGCTCACGACCCCCGACAATGGCTGTTTCACACGGGTCTGCACCTCGCGCGCAAACGCCGATTGCCGATTCGTCCGCGCTACTCGTTTGCCGAGGAGCGTCCTCTGCTTCGGTCACGGGAGTGGCAGGCGACGGAGGCACTCGGTGCGAAGCTGCAAGCCCTCACCCAGGCGCAGCGCGACATCATCTACTTACGGGAATACGCGGGGTTGAACACCCCTGCCGTGGCCGCTGCGCTGCGCCGTGGCGCGGACGCGATTGACGTCGAGGCCGCTCACATCGCCCAGGCGCTCGGCGGCGTCCCAAGTCCGCGCGAGGCGTGGCGGACGCTTGCGGAAGCGACGCGCCCGGTCGGAGGAGAGCGGCTGGAAGACCTGACGTACGCCGACCTGGACGGCGACTCGCTCCCCTTTCCACTCGTGGGCATCGCTGCCCTGGTGCTGATCGCCGTGTTCCTCGCCCCTCGCCTGCTGGGAGGTGCGGAAGAGCCGCCGTCTACGACGCAGCGCACAACGACTCGGCCCGTGGCTACGGCTGTCTCACGTAGCGCCTCGCGTTTTCGCCCTCCCCTTCCAGCCGCCGCAGCCCGCGTGGAGTGCGATGCCGGACGCCGGGCGCAGAGGCGCGCGGTCGCGTGCGCTGGTGACTCCATTTACTCCGGCATACAGCAATGGCCGGCGCCGGTCCGAACGCCATACAAGCCCGTGACGGCATCCAGGGACGTGCTGCACATCAAATCGCGGTATGTCTGGCGGACGACGACGGGAAGAAAGTTCGATAGCGGACACACTGAGTTCTGGTTCGATCAGCGCAATGGCGATGCGCGCTATGTGGAGACAAGCACCCTCTTCCCGCGGCTCCTCGTCTACGTGCGCAGTGGGCGCTTCTATAGCGTCGAGTTTCCGCTGGAGCAGAAGGTGGACTTGCACCTGATCGCGGACCCTTCGAAGCCGTACAGTGAACCGCCGCAATCCATACCGTTCAAGTACCGGAACCTGTTTGCTGAGAATCGCGTCGCCGGCGCCCGCTCGGTGCGGTTCCGGGGCCGCCCTGCCCTGCTCATAAACCTGGGTCTGTATCAGCACGGCCAGTTGGTGCACAAGGTATGGGTCGACCGGGAGACAAAGCTGCCCTTGCGGGTGGTCGGTTACTACGTGAACACTCGCCGGCTGCTGGAACGGCGTGAGACGCAGGACTTCGAGTACCTGCGCAACGAGCGTGTATCGCGCCGCAGCCTCTCAGCCGATATCTTCGCCGTGCGCCGCGAGGTCGCCGAGTCCACCGGAGCGGTGCGGGCTGACTCGTCGCTGGCGACTCCTCTGGCGCTGCTCTCGGAGCTTGGCCTCGCGCGCGGCGGGAACGCCGAGGTGAGCGCCCCGATGCGCGCGCTGCTCGCCCGGCACAACGGACGGCGGTTGCTTGGCCACGAATGGCTGCGAGGTCGCCCCGGCACGGACGACTGGATGGGAGTGCTCGACGAGCGATACCGTTTCGACTCAGTGAGGGACGCCAGCGCGTTCGTTGCCAGAAGCGTCCTTGATGCGCCGGAGTACGGCCTGCCCAAGCCCACCCGGCTGGCCGGTGCGCCTGGGCTCGGCGCTGGCGCGAATGCCTACCGCGGAAGGCTGAAGGCGGGAATGCGTGGTCACGTCTATTACTTCACGTTCCGCAAGAACAACGTCGCCGCGCGGATGATCGTCGCTGGCGACCAAACGCTCACCCAGGATCTGGCGTTCCTCGTCGCACGGATCGCGCGTGACACCATGAAGGTCCCACCAGGCACTTAATACCAACTGCGATTGAATGGTAGTGCTTCTGTCATTCCGAGCGTGCGAGGAATCCGTAGTCAGGGTTACGGATCCCTCACGGAGTTCGGGATGACATGCATCAAGCCTCAAGCGCATTGCGTATAACCCGCAGGGCAAGCACTGAGACCCGCCCTACTGGGGCGATGCGAGCGTACTCCTTGGGGTCGCGTCGTGCTGTGGCGCGAGGAACTCTCTGGTGCCTTCCGGTCCCGTCACGCGCAGCCGGATCGGTCCCTGGTCCGGCTCGAAGGTGATCTCGAACGTGAGAAACCGGCAGCATTCCCGCTCCTCTATTATGAACCGGACGATCTCCTCTGCCCAAACGGCATCGCCGGAGAAGGCGTACTCAAAGCCATCCTCGATCTTCGTAATCGCGGTGCTGCCCGCGAGGAGTTGCTGGGTAAGCTCCTCGCGTCGCTCGCGCTCTTGCTCCGGCGGCAGGCTGCACGCGACCGCCAGTCCCCGCCCACCTCGTCGCTCTCCTGTGTCCATGGTCTCACCTCCACTGCGGTACCAGAGCGCGACGCTTGCGCCCTCTCACACCCAACGGTAATACTTCAAGTACGCGTGAAGTCAAGGAGGGTGGGATGCTGACCATTGGGGAGGTGGCCTCGCTCGCGGGAATCAGGCCATCGGCCATCCGGTACTACGAGGAAGCGGAACTCCTGCCACGGCCCGTGCGGGTGAGCGGCTGGCGGCGATACGCGCCTGGCGTGCTCGCGAGCCTGGGCCTTATCC
>JACDAU010000200.1 GCA_013695265.1 Chloroflexia bacterium | reverse complement strand
GCGCAGGTTCCGCGGCCGCGTCGTACTCGACACGCTGGTCGACCTGCCGATGGTGTTGCCGCCGTCCGTCGCGGGCATCGCCTTGCTCGTTGCTTTCGGCCGCCTGGGCCTGATCGGGCGCTACCTGGACCTCGCCGGAGTGAGCATCGCGTTTACCCAGGCGGCGGTCGTGATGGCGCAGATGTTCGTTGCCGCGCCGTTTTACATCAAGAGCGCCGCAGCCGGCATCGCGGCGGTGGACCGCGAACTGGAGCAGGCGGCGGCGCTGGACGGGGCGGGGCCGATGCAGGTGTTTGGCCGGGTCACGGCGCCGCTCGCGGGGGGAGCAATGTTCGGTGGCGCGGTGATGACGTGGGCGCGGGCGCTCGGGGAGTTCGGCGCGACGATCGTCTTTGCCGGGAACTTCCCTGGACGCACGCAGACGATGCCCCTCGCGATCTACCTTGGTTTCGAGCTTGACTTCGACGTCGCGCTCACCCTCGCCGCGATCCTGCTCGCGATCTCCTTTGTGGTGCTGTTCGTGGTGAAGGGCGTCCTCGGGCGTGATGTCGGGCGCGAGGTGTGAGATGCGCTCCAGCGTAATAGTCGCGCATCGGTCCTTCCAATTGAACGTACAGCAGTGAGGATGAGCCAGGTAGGGGCGGTTCTCCGTGGCCGCCCGCAGACCGCAGTCCGCGCTCTAGCCAATGTGGAGGCTCAACCTTCTTGCCCACCGCTGTAGTGGTACCTTGTTGGTTCGGGTTTGGCGGCGTGTTGGGGAGTAGATCGTGCCGAAGTTTCCGCCGTACTTGCTGGAATCCCATTCGTCCATACCGCCCGCCAGGAGTCGTTCTCCCTGAGGCAACAAACTACCGCTAGGAGGCTGATACCAACTCCGGCTGCATGCTAGCGCACCTGTCATTCCGAGCCCGCCAGGAATCCGTGGTCCGGGTTAAGGATCCCTCACTCCGTTCGGGATGACATGTACCAGCGTTCAAGCGGAGTGCGTATGATTCCGCACAGTATTGACGCGAAGGGCCATGCCTCCGATCCCACCCCGAGGCATCCGCTATGCTGGAGACACCCCGAATGGAGGAAGCGCAATGTACCAGCTTATCGACAATATTCCCGTCTGGGGTGATCACGAAGAGTCCACGATCAACCAGATCAAGCGCTGCGCGAGCGACGATTACGCCAGCGCCGCAGCCCTGCTCGCGGACGGACACCTCGGTTACAGTATGCCCATCGGCGGCGTCGTTGCTTATCACGAGGCTGTCTCGCCGAGTGGAGTTGGGTATGATATCGCATGCTTGGCATCCGGTACCCCGGTGACGACCGGTGATGGGTACTTTAGGAACATCGAGGACGTAACAGCGCATCACCCTGCCATGTGCTGGGACGGCGAGCGGCTGCGAACGATCTCCTCGCTGCACGGCGCCATACCGCGCGGCATCCGCAGGGTTTACACACTCGCCCTGATGAATGGCCGGACGATCGAAGGCACCAGCGACCACCAGGTCCGGACAAAGGCCGAATGGAAGTCGATCGCCGACCTGACGCCCGATGACCGCGTGGCCTGCAATCCGTTCATCGGTATGCCCTACGTCCCCGAGTCGCGCGACCTGGAGCTCGACCTGCCCGGCGTGGCCCTTCGGGCGGATCTTGCCAGCAGGAATTTGTCTCCTGTCAACACCTCGTCGCCTCTGTTTCCGATCCTGCTGCGGTTGGTTGCATACGTCAGCGGCGATGGGCACCTCACGAAGAACGGGAGGCGCGTTTCCATCTATACGACCTGTGAGCACGACGCCGAGGCCATCGCGCGCGATTTCGCCCGGCTAGGCTTCACGCCGCATGTGTACCGGCGCTTTCGCGCGATCGGACGCCAGGACGAGATTCACGTCTGCGTGGACTCGAAGGCTCTGCACGCCCTGTTCGCGGCTCTGGGCAGCCCGGTCGGGACCAAAGCCTGGCCCGAGGACCCGATGCCGTGGTTATTCGCTTCCGCTCCATGGGTACGGGCGCACTTCCTCTCCGCGTTCTGCAGCGCCGAGATGATGACGCCCAGGCCCGGACCGCGAGGTTGGGCGCCGAATCTCCAACTGAAGCAGGCCGGCGCCAACCGGAACGCGATCGATTTCGTGGCGCGTCTGTTCGACTCGCTCGGCTACGAGGTCTCCGTCGCGACGAGCGGCCCCTCCCGTGCCGAGCGTTCCGACTACGTGCTTCAGGTGCTCGGTGGTTTGTGGGCACAGATCAGGTTCTTTGAGGAGATCGGTTTCTGCTACGCCTACCACAAGCGTGTGGCAGCGGCCAGCGTGTCGAGCGCGGGCTGGGCGTGGCTGGCGGCAGTTGAGTACCGAACCGAGGCCCAGTCCCTTGCTCGGGCGCTGCACGCGAGTGGCGTCCGCAGCAGGGAGGTCATCGGACAGGTCACCGCACGCTACGCGGTCGCGCCCCAGTTCGCGCACCACGCGATGTACGGGAATCGCGGCAAGCCGAGCGTGCTCCCCGGAGCATCCTTCCCCGCCGACACGACCGGAGAGATATGCTGGGTTCCCGTCGTCGGTCGCACAGAGGGCCGGACGGTACCCGTATGGGACGTCGTCACGGGCGATCACGCCCACTCGTTCCTTGCGCGCGGACTGGTCGTGCATAACTGCGGGTTAAAGGGCGTGCGGACGAACCTGCGCGCCCAGGACGTCCGTCCGCGAGTCGGGGGCATCCTCGATGACATACAGCGCACCATCGCGTTTGGTGTCGGGCGCACGAGCGGGAAGAACGTGGACCACCCGATCTTCGACGACCCCACCTGGCAGGACATCCGCCCTGTATGGAAGCTCAGACAGATGGCTCAGCAACAGCTCGGCACCGTTGGCAGCGGCAACCACTTCGTCGATCTCCTGGAGGACGAAGAGGGCTGGCTGTGGGTGAGCGCGCACTTCGGCAGCCGCGGCCTCGGCCACCGCACCGCGAGCGGCTACCTCAACCTCGCCGCCGGGCGCGCGTTCGACGCAAAGGCGCCGGGCGAGTCGATGGACCAGCCCGCCACGGTGCTCAGCCTCGACAGCCCGCTCGGCCAGGAGTACCTGCACGCCATGGAACTCGCCGGCAAATACGCGTATGCCGGACGCGACTACGTGGTCGGCCAGGTGCTCGGAATCCTGGGGACAACCTCGACCGAGGAAGTACACAATCACCACAACTTTGCGTGGAAGGAAACCCACAACGGCGAGGAGTTGCACGTTGTCCGCAAGGGCGCAACTCCCGCGTGGCCAGGACAGCGCGGCTTCATCGGCGGCTCGATGGGCGACATCAGCGTCGTCGTCGAGGGCGTGGACGACCCGGAGGCGCAAGCCGCGCTCCGCAGCACGATCCACGGCGCGGGCCGGGTGATGAGCCGCAGGCGTGCCGCAGGGAGGATCCGCTACAAGAAGAACGCCGATGGA
>JACDAU010000194.1 GCA_013695265.1 Chloroflexia bacterium | reverse complement strand
CGAACGCGATGATGGAGGCAACCACCCGGCGAGACGGCGAGACGATCATGGCAATGATCGGGCCGAGGATGAGTCCCGAGCTCGCGAGGAGTCCATAGATAGCGGCGGTGAGCATCGGGTCGCCCTCTCATAGCCTGGGATACGCTGCATTGAGTTATGACACTACCGGAGGTCGCTCGCCTTGTCAACACCGCCCGGAATCGCCGACGGTGCCCCGAGTTGTGGGCGCGGCCTTACGCGAAGGTGCCGCGGCGCTGGAGCGTGTCGTCGGTTCTGTGCTTCCCCCGGTGTGCTCATGACTGCGCCTGAATGGCGTTGGCAAGGCGGGTCTGCTGATAGTCCTGGGCTATGGCCAAGCCATTGGCCGGGTCAGTCGAGGGTGGTGCGCCACGCATAATGATCTTGATGGCACCGCACGGTGCTGGACTTCGAGCCATGCTGGTGTCTCATACGAACTCCGGCTGAATAGTAGCGCATCTGTCATTCCGAGCTTGCGAGGAACCCGTGGTCGGGGTTACGGATCCCTCACTCCGTTCGGGATGACATGCAATAGTGTTCAAGCGGAAACCGTATCAGTCGCGCATCGAAGCCCTTGATTTTGGGCTGATGAAGACTGTGCTGGCGACTCCCGGCCACCACTCGCGCACCGAGTGCATGCATATAGTCAACCATAAGGCTGCTGGACGCGTTCAACTACACCCTCGCAGAGCAGAATTTCGTCTATGACGGAGGCTCTCGGCAGTCCTGGTGTCCCTCAAGAGCTTCGTGGTGCCATTGATGGTGTGACGAACCTTGTCGACACTCATTGATATGGCTCGACGTACTGCCGGAGTTCAACGGCAACGTCACCGACAGGCACCAATACGTTCATTTCTGCCCAAACTGCACCCCAGAGTACTCCAAACGATAAACCGTGAGGACTCGAACCGCCGTAACTATACGGCTTTGCTTGGTTTACGAGGGGGTGGCTGAGGGGACTTGAACCCCCGACCTCCTGTTCCACAGACAGGCGCTCTAACCGACTGAGCTACAACCACCGTGCGCCAAAAGTCTAGCCGATTCGCTCCATAAGAGTCAAATGCTTCCAGTGGCCGCAACGCCGGGCGCCCCTATCTCGCCCCGCAAGCTCTCCACCTCTGCCTCGATTTGCCCGAGCACCTCCTGCGCCTCCGTCATCCGGGCGTGCTCCGAGCGCACAAAGCGTGTGTACGGCGCGATCGCCTCGCGGATGCGCTCCAGGCTGCGCTCCAGCTCCGTATCGAACTGTCGGTGCATGGTCTCGCTCAGGTGCTCCCGCAACTCCTCGGTGCGCTCGCGAAACTCAATCCGCGCCTTGCGCCGACGGTTCGGAATGATGAACAGACCCAGCCCCGCTACCGCACTCGCCGCGAGCACTCCCGTCACATCAATCGCCGTCGCCGTCACGGTCGCCACGACCAGCGCCCCAAGTCCCAGGGCGCCAACCTCGACCATCGCGGTCTGGGCCACGGCGCCTTGCAGCGATAGCGCAATTCGCTCCGACTCACGCTCCCGGTTGTAGCCCTGCACCACCTTCGTCGCAGTGGACCCCACCGTGTCAAGCACTTGCTTGCGGTTGTACTCAAAACCCCCGCCCACCTCACCGATCAGATGCTCCTCATACTGTGCCTGCCGCCGACGGTTGACGTACTCCATGATCGCCCGCCATTGCTTCAGGTTGCGGTCCACCATCCAGTCGACCAACTCCTGCACCCGCTCGTCAATCAGCTGCGTGCTGTCCGCGACAACTTCCGCCTGGAAGCGCTCCTGCATACGCTCCCGCCGCATCATCTCCATGACGTTGGCCAGGCGGATGTTCTGCTCGAACCACCCATCACCGCGCTCGTTCATGCGCAGGATCACGTTCTCGATCTCCGCGAGTCGACTCTCGAAATCGCGCCGCATGTCCTCCCGGTAAAGCTCGAGCTGCGACTCCACGTTCTGCGACATCTGGAAATCCTGCTCCAGCAGGCCCATTCGCTCGTTCGCGGCCTTGCGATATCGTACCGCGAGCTGCTCCGCCACCCCGAGCGGGCTGTCCAGCTTCAGCTTCACCCGCCCCTCTTCGTCGAGCAAGTCGAAGACATACGCCTGGAGCGTGTCGAAGCCGCTCGCGCTCAACAGCGCGTCGCGCTCCAACTGGCCCGATGCCGCCTTTGCCTTCTGCGCCAGCCTGGCGGAGACAAGAAAGATCGGCGGCGCGATACCGAGGAGCGCGCGCACCCCCTCCGCAACGAACCGGCGCACCTTCTCCATCTCCTCCTGTGTACCCAACAGATCGGCCTTGTTCACGATCAGCACGATCTTCTTGCCCCAGTCGCGGATGAGCTCCAGGTAGTCGCGTTCGCTTTCCGTGAATGGCCGGTCCGCGCTCGTGACAAACAGCACCAGGTCGGAACGAGGCACGAATCCGCGCGAAAGCTCCTCATGCTGCCGCACGATGGCATTCGTTCCGGGCGTGTCCACAATGGCGATCTCTCGGAGAAAATCCGCCGGATACCCCCGTTCCAGTACGCCCTCGCGCCGCTCGCGCTCCACCGGCTCCTCGCTATACCGCAGGATCGTGATCCGGTCCGTCGTGGGCGTGACTCCCTCCATCGCGATATCCGCCCCGAGCAGAGCGTTTACGAACGCAGACTTGCCGGAGTTGAACTCGCCCAGGATCACGAGCAGAAACAGCTCCTCCAGATCACCTAGCGTCTGCCGCACAAGCTCAATGTCGGCGGGCGGCGCCTGAAAGCCGGTGAGAAAGTCCACCAGCGTGCGAAACAACGCCCGCTCGCGGTCAACCAGTGCTCCCTCGCGGTCGGTGAGGACGTGCATATCGGGTATCTCTCCATCACTTGTATGGGCTACTCGTTGGGATTATATCAATCCAGCCATTGCGCGCGGGGCGGCGGTCCACATGATGCGCTGCATACCATCGGTGCCCCCCGAAATCGGTTGACGTTCCGCACGAACAGGAGCTATAATACGTGCGGCCTGAAAAAACCCCCGTGGAACCGTGGTGTAGAGGCCTAACATGCGTCCCTGTCAAGGACGAGATCGCGGGTTCGAATCCCGTCGGTTCCGCCAGTAGC
>JACDAU010000175.1 GCA_013695265.1 Chloroflexia bacterium | reverse complement strand
CCCATCGAGAGCTATGTGGGAGAGTACGAGCATCCCGGCTACGGCGTCGTCGAGTTCGCACTGCGGGACGGCAAACCGGTCGTCTGGTACAACGGACTGGAGTTCCAGACCGTCCATTATCAGTACGACACGTTCGATCTGACGCTCGAGCGGTGGGACCAGACGTTCAAGGCCACGTTCTCGGCAAACGCGAGGGGCGACATCGAAACCATGCGCATCCCGTTCGAGGCAGGAGTTAGTGACATAACATTTACGCGTTTGCCCAACCGGGCGCTCCGCCAGCTCGGCTACCTGGAGCGGTTCGTGGGGGACTACAACCTTGCCGGAGAGCATGTGGTAGTGGCGCTCCAGGGCGAGGATACCCTGCTCGCACACATGCCATTTCGGCCGCCGATGGTGCTCGTCCCGTACCAGGAGAACCGGTTTACCGCGCAGGGACTGTCCGGCTACGAGGTTGGGTTTGTGCTTGACGCAGAGGGCCAGGTAGCCGAGGCGATCATCACCCAGCCGGGTACCGTGCAAACCGCCAGGAAAACCTGAGGGCCGCCGCGCGCCACCCGAGTTCACGACGGGGCACTGTCCTTTCGTACAGGGAGCACCCTGTCCCTTCGGCCCGAACTTTGTGGCCGCACGACCGATACGAGAAACAGAGATTCACTCCTACACTGATTGCAACACACCGTGTTGTCATCGGATACCGGCAGGCAGACCAAATGTTCACCGAGAAGGAGGAGTTGACCTATGGCACCTGAAATCTCCCGGACCGCCCTTATCACCGGTGCATCCCGCGGGCTTGGCCTCGCGCTTGCCCGCACGTTAGCTCGGCGTGGGTGGGGGTTGGTCATCGACGCACGGGGCGGCGAGGCGCTGGAGGCAACACGCCGCGAACTGGCAACGCAGACCCGCGTCCTCGCAATCGCGGGGGACGTGACAGATCCTGTACACCGTGACGCCCTCGCGGGCGCCGCACGATCGATTGGTGGTCTCGATGCCGTCGTGAACAACGCCGGGATCCTCGGCCCCAGCCCGCAGCCAGCCCTGCTGGACTACCCGGCCAATGTGCTGGAGCAGGTGTATCGAACGAACGTCGTCGCGCCGCTCGCGTTGCTTCAAGCCGTCCGGCACGAGCTCAAGCCAGGTGCGCGCGTGCTGAATGTCACGAGCGATGCGGCGGTCGAGCCGTACGAGGGCTGGGGTGGGTACGGCTCCGGCAAGGCCGCCCTAGAGCAGCTCTCCGCGGTGCTCGCCGTCGAGAACCCGTCGTTGCGCGTGTACTGGGTGGACCCAGGCGACATGCGGACCCAGATGCACCAGGAGGCCTTCCCTGCTGAGAACATCACGGACCGCCCGCTGCCAGAAGTAAGCGTTCCGGGCCTGCTTAACCTCCTCGAAGGCGAGCAGCCAAGCGGAAGGTACCGTGCGCGCGAGATCGGCGTCGCTCCCGACCTTGTCGGTGAGGCGGTGGGCGGATGATGCGAGTTGCGCGAGCAGACGGCAAGCTATCCGTCCTGTCCCCGAAGGAGCACTCGAAATACAATGCGCTCGACTTTCGCCTGCCACCCGAGCTACAGGCAAGCGAACCGCCAGAGGTTCGCGGGCTGGCGCGTGACGCAGTGCGCCTGATGGTCTCCTACCGCTCGGACGACCGCATTGTGCATGCTCGATTCAACGAGCTGCCGAACTTTCTCTCGGCGGGCGACATGCTGGTCATCAACACCAGCGGCACGATGAACGCCGCGCTGCAAACCTTCCGGAGCGATGGCACGCCACTCGAGCTGCATCTGTCGACCCATCTGCCTGGCGACGTGTGGATCGTGGAGGTACGGCTGCCGGACGGAGATACGAACCGGCCCTTTCTGCACGCAGAAGCGGGCGAGGTGCTGCGGTTGGCTTGTGGCGGATCTGCCACGCTGCACGCCCCGTACGCAACGGACCGCACTCGCCTGGCCGCCGCAGGCGCGACGGTTCGCTTGTGGCTCGCGACGCTGAACCTGCCCAGCGCGGTGCAACCCTACCTTGCCGAACATGGCTTCCCTATTCGCTATGGCTACGTCCAGCAGGCGTGGCCGTCGTCGTACTACCAGACCGTGTACGCCACGGAAACCGGTAGCGCCGAGATGCCGTCCGCCGGCAGGGCGTTCACAACGACGCTGCTGACCCGCCTGGTCGCGCGGGGGGTGTCCGTTGTCCCGCTGCTGTTGCATACCGGCGTCGCGAGCCTGGAGGCGAACGAGCCACCGTACGAGGAGTTCTATCAGGTGTCACCCGAAACCGCCCGAGCCGTCAATGCGGCACACGCTTCGAAGAGTCGGGTAGTGGCGGTTGGAACGACGGTGGTACGGGCGCTGGAGACGGTCACCGACCCGAGCGGTGTGGCACACCCCGGTGAAGGCTGGACGCGGGTGGTCGTGTCGCCCGAGCGGCACATCACCTCTGTGAACGGGATGCTGACCGGGCTGCACGAGCCGCACGCGACTCATCTGGACATGCTGGAGGCGCTCGCGGGACGCATGCACCTGGAGGCAACGTACTCGGCCGCGCTCGCCGGTTCATACTTGTGGCACGAGTTCGGTGACCTTCACCTGATCCTGCCTTGATTACACCGCGCTCGTTGTGTGTCATAATTCGGTGTCAACAGTAGCGGAAAGTGAGACGTGACCGTGAAGTCAGAACGCACTGATGCAACAACCAGACGACCGGAGGACGCGCTGTTGTTGACGGAGCGGCTCGCGAACCGCAACCGCGATCTTGCCATCTTGAACGCCATAAGTGAGGCGTTGAACGGCGCTCGGGACGTGCAGACCGCCCTTGAGAACACACTGACGCTGGTGACGGATTTCTTTGGCCTGCGCTCGGCATGGGTCTGGCTGCTCGACCCGAAGGACAGACCGTTTCTCGCCGCATCCCGGCACCTGCCCCCGTTTCTAAGAGAACCAGCGCGGATGGAGGGGTGGCTCTGCCTCTGCCTGCAGCGATTCACCAGGGGCGACTTCGACGGCGCGGCAAACATCGACGTGCTAAAGTGCAGCCGCCTAAGGGACGCGACTTCCGGGTCCGAGGGATTGCGCTACCACGCAAGCATATCGCTCCACCTCGGTAGCAAGCGGGTGGGCGTCATGAACGTGGCGGGGCCGGACTGGCGGCGCTTGAGCGGCGAGGAACTCCAGCTCCTGCACACCATCGGGAATCAAGTAGCAGTGGCGGTAGAGCGCGCACGTCTCTCGGAGGAAGGCGCTCGAGCGGCCCAACTGGAGGAACGCAATCGGCTGGCGCGTGAGATTCACGATACGCTCGCGCAGCAACTCGCGGGGGTTGCCCTGCACCTGGAGACCGCTGACGAGATGCTTCCTGAGCGGCCGCTGGACGCACACGAGCGGGTGCGCAGCGCGATGACTCTGGTCCGTGAAGGACTCGATGAGGCGCGGCGATCGGTGCAGGGGCTGCGGGCGGCGCCGCTGGAGGATGCGAGCCTGGACGACGCTCTGCACCGGCTCGCCGCCCAGTTCATGCGTGAGACCGGCGTGCAAACAGCCGTGCAGATACAGTCGGAGCTGCCCAACATCTCTGCGGACGCCGAAGCTGCGCTCTACCGGATAACGCAGGAAGGTCTGACAAACGTCCGCAAACATGCCGCGGCGCAAAACACGACCATCCGCTTGTCTCTTGAAAGCGGCGAACTGCGCCTGCGGGTGCGAGACGATGGGCGCGGCTTCGACCACGAGGTTGAGCAACAGGATCAGGGGTTCGGCCTGATGGGTATGCGCGAGCGCGCCCGGCTCCTCGGTGGCGATTTGGTGGTGGAGAGCACCGACGGACGCGGGACCGTTTTAACCGTCCGGTTGCCGCTCTCGTCGCGGCAGAGAGGCACCGAGTGAGCGAACGGGAGACCATTCGCGTCCTGCTGGCCGACGATCACCCGGTGA
>JACDAU010000164.1 GCA_013695265.1 Chloroflexia bacterium | reverse complement strand
CCGGATGTTTCCGCAGAGCTGGACCAGCTTGAGGCGGAGCTTGAGGCCGACGGAATCGACGTCACCGTCGAGTATATCCAGAACGACGACCCTTGCACGGGCGACGGCACGGTCTATGCAGAGTCTGTGATGTACCCTGCGGGCGTTCAGGCGTTCTTCTCCTTCATCCGCCTGAATGAAGATCAGGTCGGCGAGACTGTCTTTGAGGGCGAGGAGACGCTCGACAGCGACATGACGAATACCGCCTTCTATGACTTTGGATCGACGGGAACGGACGACGATCAGAAGGACACTGGTGCCGGCGACGATCAGCAGACGCCTGACAACCAGCAGGACGATACTCAGGATGACGGCACTGGAGCGGGCGACGATCAGCAAACGCCCGATAACCAGCAGGACGACACCCAGGATGATGGGGCTGGTGCCGGCGACGAGCAGGATGATATCCAGGACGACGGCTCCGGTGCTGGTGACGAGCAAGACGACACCCAGGATGATGGGACCGGCGCAGGTGACGATCAGCAGACGCCTGACAACCAGCAGGACGATACCCAAGATGATGGGACTGGCGCGGGTGACACACAGGACGATACCCAGGATGATGGTGCCGGCGCTGGTGATACCCAGGACGATACGCAGGACGACAGCACGGGCGGTGGCGATATACAGGATGACCAGCAGGGCGAGACACCTGAGGAGTTGCCTGCCACAGGCGCGGGCGGGATGGCTCCGGTCGGCCTTCCGGTCGGCGGCGTGCTAACTGCCCTCGCGGCAGTTGCGGCCCTCGGCCTGAGACTAATGCATCGCTAAGTTGCTCAAACCGTGAGCGAATGGAAGGGCCGGGGGCTACCATTCCCCCGGCCTTTTTGTCCGAGCATGGCCGGAGGCGAGCCCGCAACCCGGTTGAAACCAAAATGCGAGCCGGAACGTTACGGTATTGTGTCCCTCGTCATTTGGTGATGGAGCCATAGTGTTCTATACTTTCATCACTCGCCATTATGGTCCTCGCCTATGCCCTGTGTTGAGTTGTGCTTATAAGGAGGTTGTATGAGTCCAAGAGTCGCCTGGGCGTTGGTGTGCGTCCTGATCCTCTCGCTCTTTCCGGCCAGCGCCCGCCACGCTGCAGCTGTTGCCGCTCCGAGCGTGAACGTAACCCCCATGCAGTTCAGTCCGAACCGCGACGGAGACCGTGACGCAACGGGAATTACCGTCCGCCTGACGAGCGCAGTGAAGATTCAGGTGCGGGTGTTGAGCGCGGGTGGCGGCGTGAAGGGCTACATCAAGCTCTTTGGCGCCACCCAAAACGCCGGGACGTACCGCTACGGTTTCAATGGCACCGTTACGAGTCCCAGCGGCAGCCGCATCACGCTTCCTGAGGGAACTTACTATGTTCAGGCATCCACGAAGGGCACGGATGGTTCAATAGCGCGCAGGAACGCCAAGACGTACATAAACAACACCGTGAAGTTCGTCAGAGTGCGGTCTACCGCCCTTTCGTACAACGGCTATACCGGCAGGTTTTCTCCTACCGGCGACCAGCGGAAGGACGGCGTTGTCGCACAATACACCATCATCCGACCGGCGATGGTACGGATGCAGGTCTACGCGGGCGCTAGCCGTTTGCGGACTCTCACCGCCTGGTACTCCGCAGCGGGCACAAAGATGATGGCATGGAACGGCCGATACTATCGCGATGGAGCGTGGCGCTGGGCGCCTGCGGGCAGCTATCGCATCCGCATCGCTGCGACGCCTCGGGACGCCGCGAAGGCCAGCGCACTGGACACCGCTTTCGCTGACCGCGGGATGAGCTCTGACAAGACCCGGCCAGGGGTGAGTACAAGCGTCTCGCGCTCCTCCTTTACCCCTAGTTCCGATCAGAGTGTTCGGTTCAACTACTCGCTTCGTGAGCGCGGCTATCGACGCATCACCATCGTCAACTCCTCGGGCAGCGTCGTGAACAGCACGTCGTGGGCCGGTACTGACACAACCGGCTCGTACACGTGGAGAGGCCGTAGTTCCTCCGGTTCGCGCGTAGCGCCCGGCACATACACTATCCGCTTGTACGCGCAGGACCGGGCGGGTAACGGGGCAACCTACTACCCGGCAAGCCGTTCCGTGAAGGTGCTCGCAGGGACGACCAGCACTGCCAACAGCGGCGCAGCAAGCAAGACGCCGTGGAGCGGGTACTGGTGGCCGCAGCTCAGCTCGTACAACACCAAGCTGTACAACAATCCCGGCCCGATGAGCAAGTATGACGCAGTCACTGGCGCCTCCGCGTACAACTGGGAGTACAACAACCACCGGACGACCGATCCGGCGAACGACTGGTGGGGGCACTGCCAGGCATGGTCGGCGGCGGCGATTATGGAGCCGCAACCCTATAGCAGGACGGTCGGCGGCGTCTACTTCTCGCAGGATGACGTGGAGGGTCTGTATTCTGAGACCTGGACAATCCATACCGGCACCATGTGGGGTACACGCTATCGCAATGAGGGGACCGGCTCTGGAGCGTACAAGGATGTGTACCCCAATGACTTCGATCGGTTAGTCCGGTACTGGATCGGTTCCCAGAAGTCCGCCCTCATCATGGACTATACCACCGGCACGGCTGTGTGGAATTACCCGGTGTACGCCTTCAGCCGCTCCTCGACGAAGAGTGGTGACAAGGAGTACGTTAAGATGACGCTCACCCGCGCTGCGCCGAACTATGGTACGAGTGGCACGGCAGCGGTTCGACAGACGTTCTATTACACGCTACAGAGCGGATCAACCGGCTGGTGGTACAATCCTTCCGGGTCCAGCGTAAACACCCACCCCGACTACATCGTCAAGGTGTCGGGCCGTGCGGACAATTACGGTAATCCCAACGTTAGGCCAGCCAAGTTGAATGAGATGTTCCGATAGAGTACGGCATCAAGGAGGCGCGACGCGTATGAGTACAATCAGATGGGCGGCGATCCCTATAGCTGCCATTACCCTGCTCCTCGTGGCCGTGGCTGCGGTGGCGCTGAGGGGGGCGGACCGCAGCGTCCCCCGCCAGGATCCACCGCAGCAAGCGGCACGGCAGGCGCCCTCGGCGGCGAAACCGGTGAGCCATGTGCCGGCCAAGCAGGCGGCTCCAGTTGTCGCGCCGCAGACGAAGGCCGTCGCCGCTCGCCCAGCCAGGCAGCAACAGGCCGCCTCTGGGAAGCCGCAATCTGTGGCTGCGGCGAACAACCTTGGCTGGCGGCTGGGCACGGAGTGGACCGTCGTTGTCGAAGAGTACGCAGACTATCTCGCGGAAGCGCAGACCGTTACCGTGACGTACCGCTACAAAGTCGTGGCAGTCGACGCCGCGAAGAAGAGCTTCACGGTGAGTATGCGTTTCGCGGACCCAGCGAACCAACCAGCAAATGCGCGCGGCGATCTGATACAGGCTGGCTACGCCGCAGACCGAGGCAGCTTGAAGCTCTCGTGGTTGCAGCCGCACGGGCGGGGCTCGAAGCTGCGTCCGGCGGATGCTGAGTTGCTGATGGGGAACAACACAGTTTCTATGGATGTAGCCTCAAGCCCGTTCAGCGGTGGGAAGAGCGTCGCCACGAGCGCGGCCAGCCTCGGGAAGGTACAGGGCAACAGGGCCACCCTGGGTAAGGGCAGAAGCGCGACATACGCGAAAGGCGCCCCCTGGTGGGTCAGTTACTCGCAGGGAGACAGCATCAAGGCGAAGCTCATCAGCTTCAAGCGCTAATATGCGACCTGGTTGATTAGTGGTGGTTCGAGTGGTTGGGGCGTGGCAGACACGAGCCACGCCCCTTTCGTACTGTGTTCAACTCCGTTGCGGGAGACACGCGCAGTGGCCAAGTACTGAGATCGACGTTAAACAGTTCTGGAGCCGACGGGGGAATCCCATCGACTCCAGGTGGTCAGGAAAGTCCACCAATCGCTACGGCTGCCCCACCTCGGGATGTTCCTGGATGGTGC
>JACDAU010000157.1 GCA_013695265.1 Chloroflexia bacterium | reverse complement strand
GCGCACGGTCGCCTCCGTCGCCACCGCCAGGGAGACCTGCTGCCCACGAGCAAGCCCTCGCGCCTGGGCCGCGACCTCGTCGAGCAGTGGCCCGAGCGTCACCGGCTCACAGGCGAGCGGCTGCCCGGCGTCCGCCCGCGCGAGGGTGAGCAGGTCGTTCACGAGTCGGCTCATGCGCTCCGATTCCCGCTGTATCTGCGCGAGCGCCGCCGCGCGATCGTGCGGCGTGACTTCCTCGTAGGCGCTCAGCATCTCGGCGTTGCCGCGAATCGTCGTCAGCGGCGTGCGAAGCTCGTGCGAGGCGTCCGCGACGAAGCGGCGCTGCGCCTCCAGCGCCTCCTCCGCGCGGACCCGCGCCGCGCGCAGCCCGGCGTCCGTACGCTCCAGCCGCTGCAGCATGGTGTTGAACGTCGCGGCGAGCTGTCCAACCTCGCCCTGTGCTACCGGCACATCCACCCTGCGGCTGAGATCGCCGGAGGCGCCGACCGTCTCGGCGGTCTCGATGAGCTGCCCGAGGGGGGCCACCGCCCGGCCCGCCGCGAGCCACACGACGAGGCCGGAGAGGCCGAGCGCCCCGAGCAGCCCCACCGCGAGCAGTCGTCGAAGCCGCTCCAGGATGCGCTCGATGGACGCCGTTTCGCGCGCGACCTGCACCACAGCGGGCGGCCCCCCGCGTATGGGCAGCAGCACGGTGTACAGCCGCACCGGCGCCCCGCGTAGCTCGGCGTTCGCGTACACGCCCTCGCCCGGGGTGAGCGCGCCAGCCATGCCCCGGTCGAGCGGGAGGACAGCGTCGCCCAGGTTCTGGGACCGGCGCACGACCTGCGCGTTGATATTGCCCACCTGCACATACGTGTCCTCGGAGGCGAACGGGTTGGCGAGTGGCGCGCGGCCGCGTTGTGTTGGTGCGAGGCGAGACACCCGCGCGCTGACCCGCGCTACCTGCTGGGCGCGTTCGGCCAGTTCGCGGTCAACCTCCGCCGTGAGCCCCCGCGCGACGAGTCCGTACACCGTGAGCGCGAATACCACGAGCACCGCCCCGAGCGCCAGGCCGTGCCAGAGCGCCAACCGCCCCCGGAGCGACCCGCGTCCAAACCGCCACCCCCTCCACCGCGCTCCAGCAGCCATATAGCGCCCTCACCCTCCCAAACAGCCCTGCAGGAGCGAGCACCCGCCGGTCTAATCCCGCAACACGTACCCCACGCCGCGTACCGTGTGGATCAGCCGTGGCTCACCGTGTGCCTCCGTTTTCTCCCGCAGATACCGCACATATACCTCGAGGACGTGCTCGTCGACCTCGGCGGTCATGCCCCAGACCTGATCGAGCAACTGACCGCGCGAGAGCACCTGTCTGGGTTGCCGCAGAAAGGCGCAGAGCAGGTCGAACTCCCGCACCGTGAGCCGTATCGCCCGCTCCTGCCGCCATGCCTCGCGCGTCAGGGTGTCTGCGGCGAGGCCGGCGAACGAACGACGGGTGAGCGCCATCACCCCCCGGCGCCGGACCAACGCCCGCAGCCGCGCGACCAGCTCTTCGAGAGCGAAGGGCTTTACCAGGTAGTCGTCCGCGCCGTGCTCCAGCCCGCGCACGCGGTCGGCTACCTCGTCCCGCGCGGTGAGCATCAGGATCGGCGTGTCCCCTTCCTCGCGCAGGCGGCGGCATAGCTCCATGCCTTCGAGCCCCGGCATCATCACGTCGAGCACCGCGACATCGGGCGGCTGCGCCCGCGCCTGCTTCAGACCGGTCAGTCCGTCGTGTGCGACCACGACGCTGAACCCAGCGTACGTGAGTGCACGGCGAAGGAAGCTGGTGATCTGCTCGTCGTCGTCCACGACGAGGATACGTGCCCGCTCATTCATGCGTCCCCCGTCACTCTCGATTCGGGCGGCGCGGTGCGGCCACCTTCGATCTGGCCCCACTTCGGGGAGAAGAAGTTGCCGCCAATGGCGCGGTCGATGCAGAGGTCCGCGATCTCCTCCGTGCCGCGCGCACCGGGAGGGAAGACCTGCACCGGCTCGCGCTCGCGGAGAAAGCGCAGCGCCCACGCCCCGCGATCCGCAGGACGCGCGAGGGCGAGCAGGTGATCGAACCGCCCATACTCCTCGTCGCTTAGCTCATACAGCCGTGGTCCCTTCGGACTCGCCACCAGCACCCGCCGCATCTCACGCCTCCTGTTTTCCTCGCCACAGGATAGCACCTCGGCTCGGCGATCCGTTAGCCGCGTGTGCGCCGCCGCGACGCCCAGCCAACGACCAGTACTGCGCCCACCAGCACCACTGCGGCGCCCAGGCCGAGCACCACGAGAGGGCCGTAGGCGGTGCCACTCGAAACCGGCCGCAGCGCGATAGTCGCGGGGCCGAGGAGCCGCAGGTCCTCTCCGGCAGCGGCGAGGGGGGCGGTTCGCGTGCAGATGTTCGTTCGCAGTGCGGCTTCTGGGGCGTCGTTCAACCGCGAGGCGAACACCAGGTAGCTCTGGCCCTGCTGGAACTTGTACTCGCACGTCCCACCGACCGCGCCCAACTGCACGCTCAGCCCGACGCGCTCGGTGTCGACGCCCTTCCAGGACCGCTCCACGCGGAAC
>JACDAU010000151.1 GCA_013695265.1 Chloroflexia bacterium | reverse complement strand
GCGCAGTTCCGGGTCCTGCGTGGCGATGCCGACCGGACACGTGTTGAGGTGGCAGACCCGCATCATGATGCACCCCATCACGACGAGCGGCGCGGTGGCGAAGCCGTACTCCTCGGCACCGAGCAGTGCAGCGATCACGACGTCCCGTCCCGTCTTGAGCTGCCCATCGGTCTGTACCACGATCCGGTCGCGCAAACGATTCATCACGAGCACCTGCTGCGCCTCCGCCAGGCCAAGCTCCCACGGCAGACCCGTGTGCTTCAGGCTCGTCAGCGGGGCCGCGCCCGTGCCACCCTCGTGCCCACTGATGAGCACCACGTCCGCATGTGCCTTGCTTACACCGGCGGCGACGGTGCCGACCCCCACCTCCGCAACGAGCTTCACGGCGACCCGCGCGCGGGGGTTCGCGTTCTTGAGGTCGTAGATGAGCTGCGCCAGGTCCTCGATTGAGTAGATGTCGTGGTGCGGCGGCGGGGAGATGAGGCCCACGCCCGGCGTTGCATAGCGCAAGCGGGCGACGGGACCAGCGACCTTGTGGCCGGGGAGTTGCCCTCCTTCACCGGGCTTCGCGCCCTGCGCCATTTTGATCTGCAACTCGTCCGCGTTCACCAGGTACTCGCTCGTCACGCCGAAGCGCGCCGAGGCGACCTGCTTCACGGCGCTGCGCCGCCAGTCCCCGTTCGCATCCCGCAAGAAGCGGGCGGGATCCTCGCCGCCCTCGCCAGTGTTGCTCTTGCCACCGAGCCGGTTCATCGCGATGGCGAGATCCTCGTGCGCCTCCGTGGAGATCGACCCGAGGGACATAGCGCCCGACATGAACCGGTGGAAGATCGCCTCCACCGGCTCGACTTCCTCGATGGGCACCGGCTCGTCGGCGTATTGCAGATCCAGCAGCCCGCGAATGGTGGCCAAGGTGCGGCTCTGATCGTCCACGAGGCGAGTGTAGTCCTTGAAGATTTTGTACTGCTTCGTCGCCGTCGCGTGCTGGAGCTTAAACACCGTCTCCGGGTTGAAGAGGTGATACTCCCCACCGCGGCGCCACTGGTACTCGCTGCCGGGATCGAGGTCCGGCGCCGCAATCGGCCGCACCGGATACGCCGTGCGGTGGCGCGTCAGCACCTCCTCCGCGATTACGTCGATCCCGACGCCCCCGATACGGGACGCCGTGCCCGTGAAGTACCGATCCACCAGGCTGCGGTCAAGCCCGACTGCCTCGAAGATCTGCGCGCCGTGGTAGCTTTGCAAGGTCGAGATACCCATCTTGGAAATAACTTTGAGCACGCCCTTGTTGACGGCCTTGATGTACTGCCGGACGGCTGTGTCATGATCCAGGTCCGCGAGCTCGCCGTCCTGTATCATTTCATCCAGCGTCTCGAACGCGAGGTAGGGATTGACTGCCGTCGCGCCGTAGCCAAACAGCAAGCAGTAATGGTGGATCTCGCGCGCATCGCCCGACTCGACCACGAAGCCGATGTCGGTCCGGGTGCCCGCGCGCACCAGATGATGGTGCAGGCCAGCGGCTGCCAGAAGCGACGGGATGGGCGCGTGCAAGGCATCGACATCGCGGTCGGAGAGGATCAGGATCGTGCAACCGTCCTCGATCGCCCGGTCCGCGAGTTCGTAAAGCGATTCCATCGCGCTCGTCAGGCCATCCGGCCCCTCGCGCACATCAAAGACGGCGGGGAGAGTGCAAGTGCGGAAGCCCGGCGCCTCGAAGTGCTTCAGGCGCGCCAACTCGTCGTTGTCGAGCACGGGGGACTTCAGCTCGATCTGGCGGCATGACTCCGGCTGCGGATCCAGAAGGTTCCCTTCTGGCCCGATTGCCGTGGCAACAGACGTGACGAGTTCCTCGCGGATTGCGTCAAGCGGCGGATTCGTCACCTGCGCGAAGAGCTGCGTGAAGTAGTTGTACAGCAACTGTGGACGCGCGGACAGGACGGCGATCGGGGTGTCGGTGCCCATCGAGCCGATAGGCTCCTCGCCGTTCTGCGACATGGGGGCTACAAGGAGACGCTTCTCCTCGTGCGTGAGGCCGAACTCCTGCTGCCGCCGAAGCAGCGTCCCGTGGTCGGGCGTGGGAACGTGCGGGGCAGACGGTAGATCGGCGAGGCCCACGCGGTTCTCCGCGAGCCACCGGCCATACGGCTGCTCCGTCGCGACCTGTGACTTCACCTCGGAGTCATCCACGATGCGGCCCTGCGCGGTGTCGATCAGCAGCATCTTGCCGGGCTCCAGCCGCCCCTTGTGCGCGATCTGCTCCGGGGCGATGTCGAGCACGCCCACCTCCGACGCAAAGATAACCCGGTCATCCTTTGTGACGTAGTAGCGGGAGGGCCGAAGTCCATTGCGGTCCAGCACGGCGCCGATCAGCGTTCCGTCTGTAAAGGTCACCGCAGCCGGTCCGTCCCACGGCTCCATCAAGGAGGAGTGGTAGTCGTAGAAGTCGCGCTGCAACTCGTTCATCCCGTCGTTGCCCGTCCACGGCTCCGGGATGAGCATCATGATTGCGTGTGGCAACGAGCGGCCCGTCATCACCAGTAGCTCCAGCACGTTGTCAAGCGTCGCAGAGTCGCTGGCGCTCTCGTCCACGACGGGCAGCAGATCTTTGATGTCGTCACCGAAGAGCTCGGAGGCGAACTGACGCTCGCGCGCCCGCATCCAGTTCACGTTGCCGCGCAGGGTGTTTATCTCCCCGTTGTGCGCGAGCATCCTGTACGGGTGCGCAAGCCGCCACGCCGGGAAGGTATTGGTGCTGAAGCGCTGGTGTACGAGGCAGAGCGCGCTTCGCACTTCTGGATCCGAAAGGTCGGGGAAGTAGGCGCCGATCTGATCCGCAGAGAGCATCCCCTTGTACACTACCGTGCGCGGGGAAAGGCTACAAACATAGAAACACTCATGACCGGGGAAGTCGCGGTCGCGCGCCGCGTTCTCCATCCGCCGGCGCAGGAGGTACAGCGAGCGCTCGAAGGCGGCCACTTCCGTGATTGTGTCCGGACGGCGGAGGAACGCCTGGTGCATCCCTGGTTCGCCCGCCTTCGCGGACGGGCCGATAGCCGCGTTATCCGTGGGCACCGCGCGCCAACCCAGTACCGACATGCCAAGCGAGTTGGCTTGCTGCTCGAACATCTGTCGACACGCGTCGATCCCCACCGCGTCCATCGGCAGGAAGCACATGCACACCGCGTACTCGCCGGGTGCAGGCAGCGCGAAACCCAGCGCCGCACATTCGCGGTGGAAAAACTCGTGGGGAACCTGCAACAGCACGCCCGCACCGTCGCCGGTGTTTACCTCGCTGCCATGCGCGCCGCGATGCACGAGGTTCTCCAGGGCGCGCAGTGCGTCGGCTACCGTCTCGTGGGTTCTGCGGCCCTTGATGTCTGCAACGAAAGCCACCCCGCATGCGTCGTGGTCGAAGCGCGGATCATACAGTCCAGTGGGGTGAGGCGCTGCGGGAAGGATATC
>JACDAU010000147.1 GCA_013695265.1 Chloroflexia bacterium | reverse complement strand
GTGCCCGCCCGATACGCGATCGCGGAGAGTCCCGGCCGGTTATAAACCTCGACCGGCGTTCGGATATCCAGCCCTTCGCAGCAGTCGCATCGGTGCACGCGCGCGTCACCGACACCTGTCGTGACTTCCACGCTCATCTACTTGCCCCCATTCAACGTCAGCCGAAATATCCCACGCTCGGCGTAATTGGGGTCGTTATCGAGCCGGGCTACCTCCAGCCGCTCCAGCGCGAGCACACCGTCCGCCAACGCCTGATCGCTGGGGCTGCCTTGCCGCTCGAATCTCGTAATACGGACAGATACCACACCTGCTACGGCCTGTGCAGCAGCATACAGGCGGCTGAGGTACACCGGCTGTCCGAACGTGAAGTTGTCAGGGTGAAATACGCCGCGCCGGCCATCGGGAAGCAGGCGGTTGCTGAACAGGTCCAGCAGCGCGGATCGCACATCACCACGAAAGTAATTCGGCCCGACGCATACCGTCATCTCGATCGCCAAAGAGACCGAGCGGGGACCGTCTATCTCCAGGTCGAAGCCCGCCATCCGAAAGGGCTCCAGAAAGTCCCGCATCTGCTCCTCGAACACTGGATCGACCGGCACGCCGCCCAAACGGTCCACCGTCAGGAACACGGTACGCCAGCTGCCTGTCCAGCGGATCGTGGCCGCGGCCCGCTGGACCTCGGGATGGCGCTCGGCGATCCGGGCGTAATCGTCCGGGGTGACGGCACGCTCCTGCGTTCGAAAGGCGCTCGGCGCACTTTGCCGGGCGTGCTCAATGCTTTCCGGTTCCGTGCCGCCGCTTGCGGGCATCACGTTGCGGATACCACGCACCGCCGCCTCGTTCGTGACCACGTGTCCGAGCGCCTCCGCGCCTATGTTCCCCCGCGTGCCATTGCCAACCCGATACGCCGCAGTGAACCGGCTTCCGACGGCGGGACGCAACCCGAAGCGATCGTCGCCGAAGCGGATGTGCGCGACGCCATCGTTCTCCACCTCGGCGACGAAGTTCTCATCGGCTGGACCGCTGTTGAGCAGGTCGCGCCTGGGAAGCCACCGTGCGCTGCTTTCGGCCCGGAAAAGCGTTACCACCGGCAGGGCGTCGCGCATGCTCCACCGCATCGCCGCCGATGCGGACGCCGGATCGCCATAGGGCGCCGCATGCGTGAGCGGCGCTTCCCGCAGTTTCGGACGGAAGCGTGCATACCGGGGTGCGGGCGCATATCCGGCGGGACGGTTGGGTCCGGCCACCCGCTCCGTGGCGGTTCCATCGGCAACGGCGTCCGCGAACTCCTCGGCGATGCTGCGTCCGTGATCGGCCAGCACGATGTTCCCGCGAGCAACGCTGACGTCCTCGAACTCCGCATCATCCCCTCGCGTAGAGATGCAGAGGGGAAACGGCAGCGCATCCTCGGCCGCCCATGCTATCTCGGTAACCGGGACGGTATCCGCATGCGCGGGCGTAACGAACTGGCCGCCGAGCGGATCCTCGCCCGGCACGACCTGCAGCAGTCGAACGGCGTGCCGGTGTATAGGGTCAGCGTCCTTTGGCACACCCGTTCGTGGCCCCCGCACTTCCTCGAACAGGAGCACATCCCCCGCGTGCAGGTTCGGCAGGCGCCCTGCCAGCGTCGCGCTTGTCGTACCCAGCGGCAGGCAGCATTCCCGATTGCCCCACGTGTAGAAGCGCAACTCACCATGTGCCACGAAGAGTATGACCGCGTGCATCGTCTCGAAGACCTCCGGTACGAGTGTCCGCGCCCGGTCAAGCTCGCTCGATCCTTCAGGGAGACGTGTTGGGAACCCGTCCACGCGCGTTAACATCGCGGTTCCCTTCGGCAGTTCCACGCCGTCAGCCTCGGTGCGGACCTGTGCCCAAACGCGGGCGTTGCAGCCGTCGTGCATCGCGTAATCCACGAGTCGGGTATGCCGCCGCACCGAGACGCGCCTGCGAGCGGTGCCCAGGTACGCTTCGGTTGCCACGGCGTCCTGCTCGTAGCTGAGATGATCGCCCACGTACGCGAGCATCTCGACGAGCGCCACGTGCAGGCCAGCCGGGTTGCGCTCTTGCCAGTCCGGCAGGAGCACGGAAAGCCGGTCGAGCATCAGTCGGCGAAGGCTGGCATAGTCCTTTGCAAGGTAGTCTATCTCCGGCTCGGGCCAAACCTCCGGCGGACAGACCGCCACCAACGCGCAGTCGAAGTCGCTCGGACATTCCACCTTGAGGGAGAACTCTACCTGCGCGAAGAGCGGGTCCAGATCCGCCACGTCCACGAGGCGCAGCCTGTATGGCGAGAAGTCACCCACGCCATTCGCCGGGTTCTCGTCATCGTCCACGGTGATGACGAGCGTATTTGGACGGTCGCCCACCGCAACGTTCGTGACGTGCACGGTCGTAATACGCACGCCGCCGGAGATCATAACGTTCTCCACGCCCACACCCGGTGGCACGACGGTTTTTGACTCATCTGTGGCAGCGGGGACAAAGAAGACGGTCAACTCGTGCTGGCTTGCGGAAACCTCCAGGAAGTCTATGCCCATCAACACCGGATGCCGGCTCAGGGCGGCACGTCGCCGCTCGTCGGTGCACGCGTACGCACGGGTTGGCGTCGTCATCCCAAACCCCCGCGCTTGAACTGCGCCTGTTGGCGCTGCTGCGTGCGGCGAACGACGTACCGCACCTCAACGAGCAGCGTGGCGTCCTCGTGCTCAACGTTGACCGTCTCCACCAGGATCAACTCACCGAGCCACTGCTGGAGGGCGCCCTGTACCGTGAGCTGCGCTGCGGTCGAGAGCGCGTCGCTGTTCGGCGCGAACACGAGTTGGAGGATGCCACTGCCGAACGTCGGGCGGTTCACGCGCTCCCCCGGTGACGTGAACAGTACCTGCTCGATCAGATCCCGTAGGTGCTCGTCCGCCGTCGTTTCCGCCGTTCGTCCGCGACCGTCGAAGCGAAACGGATAGTCCATCAACATCACGTTCCCCTGATCCGGAGCTGTGTGACGAGGATATTCAGCGGCGTGCCGGTTGGCGAGCAGATCGCCTGACTGTCCTGCAGCAGCAGGGGCATCCCGCCCGCGCGCACCCGAAGCGCCGAGCTCACGAACTGTGCGGTGACGCATGGGCCGTTTCCAGCAGGGGGCGTGAACGGGCAACCGGCAATCGCGTACGTGCTTGAAAGCGTTACGACCGGCTGCCCGCCGACGCGCACCCGAGGGTTCGTCAGGATGGGTTGCGCCTGCCCTCCGTGCATGCAGAGCACCGTCGCGCCCATGTGAAGCAGCATACCCGGCATCAGGTCACCTCGAACGCGCCGTTGTTCACGGACACTTGTGGGCCGGTCAGCGTGATGCTGCCACCCTGGCCATTCTCGATCTGTATGCCCAGCGCCGTGATGGCGATCTTCTGGCCGCCAGCGGTTTCCAGCGTTATGCCGCCGATGCCCGGGGTGTCGTCCAGCGTGATGCTGTGACCCGCAGCGGTCTTCAGCAGCACCTTCTTGTACGGTGGCGCGAGCAGCACCGGCGGCATCTCAGCCGCAGAACCCCACCAGCAGCCAGACCACACTGGGTAATCTGGGTCGCCGTGCTCGAACTCGATCCACACCCCAGCGCCGACGGTCGGCAGAGCGAAGAATCCGACGCCACTGCCGCCGAACGGGGCGCAGGGCATTGCCCAGCCGCTCTCCTCCTCGCCAAACACGTCGGGCACTCTGGCGCGCACCCGTCCGACCATCAACGGGTCGTTGATATCGCTGACCGAGCCTCGGTACTTGCCGAGGTAGGATGTTGGAGCCGTCGTCATGGCCGCACCACCGGCACGAGCGAGCCGACGCCCTCCCGGCGCAGCGTAAACCGCTGCGTGTACGCTCCTCGGCTAATTACGTGCGTCACACGGCTCACGTAGTAGTTGCCGTCGTATGATAGCCCGACGCCGCGTACCCCCACGAGCTTGCGCGCCCGCAGCACCGCCCCATAGCGGACGGTGTCCAGCTCGCCATCACCCGTAACGGCGTCCGGTGCGTTCGTCGCGGCAGCGACCAGGGTAGCTGCCCCTTGTGTCGGGTTCTGGTTCGCGGTATCGCGCAGCAGCCTGGTGCGGCGGGCGGGTATCGGCGCAGACGCCAGCGGCGGTATCTTGAGCGAGGGCAGTGGCGGGATCGGGATGCGCATTTTCGTGAACGGCTCGACGATGCCACCGGAACTCCCCACCGGTGCAAGCGCGTCTTGCGAAAAACTCAGCGATCGGACGTTGGTTGACGCGCCCATGTTCATCGAGAGCGCCGGCTGTGGGAGGCCGAGCCGGCTCTCCGGCCCAAAGTAGGCGCGGTTCACCCCGAATGACACGGGCTCGATATAGAAGACGAAGCCATTGCGCCGCGCCATGCGCTGGATGAATCGCAGGTCGGTCTCGTGCTGGCGCGGAATGCGATACAACATGATCGGAATATCCGTCGTGGCCGACGGCTGGGGAACCAGGCCGTACTGCGCGTAGCCTGCGACGATCCGGGTGAAAATAACAGAATCAGGCTGGTTCTCGTACTTCTCGTTTTTCTCCTCCAGATCGAGCATGACGCTTATGTCCCTGCCAGTTACGGTCAGGGTAGACTGGCCGGGTTCGTTGCTGGGCGCGAGCTGGTGGTGCGTGATGACGCCATCTATGAGCACCTCCGGCACGGCTCCATGGACGACGCCAAGCACGACGCGCGTGAACGGGGCGAGCGAGCCGCCCAGCAGCAGGCCATACTCCAGGCCCTTCTCCTTTGCGAGGGTGAACGTCATCTGGAAGCCGTCACCACTCTCCGCGTCGTTCGTTACCTCGACGCCGCTTAACGCGCTGCTTACATTCACGGGCGCAGGCAGCGGGATGACGCTGCCCAACCACAGCACGAGGCGGATACCAAGCAGGCTGGTCAGCATGGCGTCCTCACAGGCCCGGCAGCGCTATTCGAATAACGCGCCCCGGCTCATCCGTCAACTCGGTGGGACGCAGCACGTGGTTCGCGTCACACACCCGCCAGAACTGTTCTGGCTCGCCGAGGTAGCGCGCCGCGATGGTGTCCAGGCGGTCGTTCTGAACAACTGTGTGCTCGACGAGCGTCGTGAGGTCCTCGCCAGGCGGGATGAAGCGGCGGCGTATGTACACAACGGGGCGCGGATCGCCGTCCTTTTGGGACACATCCAGCCGCGCCGTCTCTACGGTGGCGTACCTGCTGGTCGGCTCGAACACGGTGCTATCCTCCCCCACCCGGTGTTGCGGAGAACGTGGCGGCCGCCGCGACTGTGCCGGGAGCGCCGAGGGTCGCCATGACCTCCTTGCTGATCTGTTGCGCCATGAAGAGTGCGCCACCGATGCTGGGCAGGCCCAAATCCTGGTAGGTCAGTACCCGCAGACTCAGGCCGATTTTGGCGCGGATCGGGTTTAGGGCGGGATCGTACGCCTCCTCCGTGATGCTGAGATCCGTCAGGCGCACGGGGAGGACACGCCTCTCGCCCCAGACGAAGAGGGTCAACGGCGCTTCGGGCGGGATCACCTCGATCACGCCGAAGCGCGCAAGCACCTCGTTCGCGATCACCAGGGAGGACTTCGGATACAGCAGCATCTCGAGCGCGGCGAGGGTCGGATGGAGACCGATGGCAGCCGCCGGCGCCTCGGCCAACTCAAGTTGATCCGTCGCATCGATCTCTACGTCCAGCCGGATCGTCTCCTCGGGCGGTCCCTTGATGCGCAGCGCCTCGCCCTGATCGTCACCGCCAGTCGTCTGCGCGCTGATGGTGCGGGTGAGGGTATCGGGGTTGTACTGAAAGACGACGACGCTCGCGAGCGGGTTGAACGGGTCGATCCCGATAATTGCGCCCTTGCGCAGCCGGGGTGAGCGGGGGAAGTTCATTGCTGTGGCCTTTTTGCATTCGCTCGCGGTTCGCGCTGGTAAGAGGTGGCTCTGAAACGGTTCATGGTGTTACTTCCAGCGGCTCGTCGGAACGAAACGCCTGCCGGACCAGGAGAGTGAGGATCGGGCCCGCGTGATCTACCACAGTCGCCGAGTAGATCCACCCCTCGCCATCGATTCCCCGGACCATTACAGCGCTGCCCTCGTACTCCACCAGCGACAACTGCGTGCCTGCGGCGTTCCCCCCAACATCCTGCGCCGCGCTCGTCAGCAGGAACCGGCCGCTCGTATTGTTCTCGGAGACCAGAGGGGTGAACTTCTCGTTCTCGACGAGCCCCAGGTACCAGTAGTTGTTCAAAGGCGATCCTCCTTTGCCTTGAGGAATAAGCCGCAACCTTCATCCTGCCGTTCACGGATCCGGGTGCAGACACGTCGAGCCTGAGCCACTCGGCCAGGTGATCCGGCCATAGTTGCCCATGGTGTTCCGGGTTGGGTTGGCGCTGCTGTTGGACCCGGACGGCGTCATGATGGTGTTCGCGTCGCTGCCCCCTGGCGGGTGGTCGAGGCCGAGCGCATGGCCAAGCTCGTGGGCGAGCAGGGTATCACTGGTACCCCGGTCCGAGAGCACAATCTGCGCGTTTGCGGTTCCGCCGAGGACCGTTCCACCGCCACCGAAGGAGGCCATCGCGTTATCCACCATGAACACCTCCAGCCCGGCGGCGGCGCGCGTGGCTCGAATCGCGTGATATTCTGTGGTGCTGGTGCCCGC
>JACDAU010000146.1 GCA_013695265.1 Chloroflexia bacterium | reverse complement strand
CATCAGCCACCACCTGACACACCACTAAACCCGAATCAACAAACTACCGATAACAGGGTTCAGGCGGATCGCGTTTGCGCCTGGACGGAGCAGGGCAGGGCGATGTTTGGCTCGTGGACCTGGACCCGACCACGCTGATACTGATGAGGCTCTGAGGCACGCCGAAAGTAACCATCTGCTCCGCGACGTTGTGCTCGGAGCGGCACGCTACCGACGGTTCGCCGGGACTACGACCTCCTCATACGGCTGCAGGACGACGAAGCCCTCGCCCTGGAACGCGAGCTGGATCGTCTCACCGCTGGAGCGGCCGATCAGCGTGCCGAGGTTCACGTCGGTCTTGATACTCGGCGTCAGTCCACCGGACCACGCAACCGTCGCGTTCGGGTCGGTGAGCAGTGGTCGGTCGGGCCGGACGGGGAGCACGAGCGGGCGACCGTGCGTCGTGAACGCGACGAGCCCGTTGCCTTCCAGCCGCAGCGAGAAGAGTCCGCCAGCGGCCATCCCCGCGCCGCGCGTCATCTGGATGTCCCACTCAAGGCCGTCCTGATACGCGAGCATATCGCTCCCGTTCAGGAAGATGCGCTCACGCTGAAGCGTGAGCAACGTCACCTCTTTCCCGGAATCCGCGACGTACAGCGTGCCGCTGCCCTCCGCCGCCATCAGCGTCGCCGCCTCGCCGGTGACCGCACGCTTGATGAGCTTGTTCAGCCCGCCGCCGCCGGTGGTGCGCGCGAACCGGATGTCGCCGTAGTAGCCGATCATCGAGCCCGCCTTGAGGAACACCTTCTCGTTGCGGAGGTTGATCTCCAGCGCCTTCGGATTCTCGAGTTGCCAGGGCGTACCCGTGTCCTTCTGTGCGTGCTCCTGAACGAACTCGCCCAAACTATCCGCCTGCTCGGGCATCGGTGTTGCCATCGTGTGTTCCTCCTCCTGTGCTGCGTCCTCTCCCATTGCCCGATTCTACTACACCATGCGGCGCACCTACAGCACCATTCCAGCGCTTGGCGTATCATCGGGCGAGGGAAACCATCCGCCCCGGGCTTACTATCACCGTGGCGCGGACATTTCTGCCTGGGTCCTCCGCGAGCGCATCTGAAGCACCGAGTAGCGCTTTACGACGGCGCCCTCATCACGTCGGGGCGCTCTCGAATCCGGATGGTAATAAGCGCGCTTCCATCCCCGCGGCGATCCTGGTCTATTATGATCTTTCGTGGGTCGGCGCGGTAGTGCCGAACTCGCGAGAGCCGACCTCACCCGTTACGGTCGGCAAGGCACCTGTGGAGAGGAGACGATCGGCTACTCGGACGGCGAACCGTCGCCGGGACTCAGCCTGAGTTTCACGGATACACCGAGACAGGTTTGCTGCAGAGGTGCCTGTCAGGTAGCATGAGGTTATGCGACGGGTAGTAATGGTCACAGGACTTCAAGCCGCAGGAAAGACGACGGTGGGTCGCCTCCTCGCAGAACGGCTACCCGCACCCTCGGCTAGCTTCGACGGCGATGTGCTGTACAACATGGTTGCTGCGGGCGGCGCGGATATGACTCCCTCGCCGTCGGCAGTGGCCCTCCGCCAACTCCATTTGAGATATGAGGCGGCGGCGCTGATCGCGCAACACTACTCACGCGCTGGCTTCGACTTCGTGTACAGCGACATCGTCCTCGGGCCGGACGTGATGCAGTGGATGGACTCGATTCACGGACCGGAGCGCCATCTGGTCATACTTGCTCCCTCTGTAGAAGCCATCGTCGCGCGTGAGACATGGAGAGGTAAGAACTCCTATCGTGATTGGCACGAGCCAGGAGGTTCCCTCGCAGATGCGGTCAGGAAGTTGAGTGGCGCGCTTGATGAGACACCACGACGCGGCCTCTGGCTCGACACCAGCGATGAGACACCCACCGACACCGTCGGTCGGATACTCGCCGACGACATGCGTGCATCCCTGTACTGATGGTCACGCATGCCAGAGGCGTCCAGATCTGCCGTTGTGAGCGAAGCTTCGGCTGGATGGCACGCTTCCGCAGGCTCGACCACGACTACGAGTGGCTGTCGGGGACCGTGGTGGGCCCCCACCTCGTCGCCTTCGCCGACCTGATGCTCCATCGGGCCGCTAGCCTCCCCTCTCAAAGTGCATAACACGCTCGCACTCCACGCAGCCCAGCGCGCGTGCCTGTTGGCATATCCACTCGCGCTGGTAGCGCGCGAGGTAGTCGTACACCAGCGCGCTGTGGTGGGCGTCCGCGAGGGCGTGGTGTGGCGCACCCGTGTGCTCGGGGAGGCGAGGGTCATCACTGGCGAGTCCCATCTGGTGGAGCCACTGGTCCAGATCACTCGTTACGTAGGGCCAACCGTTCGGAAGATGATCCCCACCACCAAAGAGTCCGATCACCGCGAACCAGTCGTACGCACCCCCGCCCCAAGTCCAGAACTCCGGCGCGTTATCCTCGCCTATGAACGCGCGCAGTCCGTCGCGGATCGCTGCCTCGGGCGCCCACAGCCCCGAGTCGTGCGGTTCGAGCCGGGACAGCACGTGCTCGTGAACCCAGTCGCTGGCGGCTGCGGCTTCGAAGTCGCGGGAGATCTTGTAGAACTCCCGTCCGTCGTGCGCGACCACTCCGAGGCTGACGAGGTCGATCGATTGCCCTCGGTCGATGAACTCGGTATCCAGGAAGTATCGCAATGGCAGGCTCCTCTCGTACAAAGTCCGGCTGGGTGGTTACAGTTGTGTCATTCCGAGCCCTGCGCTGCACTCGGTGGTGATCTCCGCGAGGAATACATGGTCCGAATGCACGTCTTCCTCACCGATTTCGGCAGCACCCATTGCTTGTGATTCAGCCGAGGCTATACCGTTCCTGTGTAATACTAACTCCGGATGAACGGAAGCGCATCTGACTTTCCGAGCCAGCCAGGAAACCGTGGCCATGGTAACGCAATCTTCGCCGCGGCTCAGAAAGTCATAATGCCATACAGCGAGGGTTGTTTCGACTTGCGGACAACCAGGGCGTGTGGTCGCCAGACCCGCAAAATCTCGGTACAATACTTGCGGCACCATCCCCGACGGAGCGGCGTATTGTTCGGGCAATGGCCGGTCACCCTGTATACTGAAACGAGGCGAGAGCCGACCTATCGTTTGTTCAGCAGGAGAAGTACATGACAACCGCAACAGACAGTATCGGGACCGCAGCGGTGGCGCTGCAGGTTCATCCGGGTCCGTGGACCCGTCAGGCAAAGCAGAAGGCCATCCAGGAAGAGACCCGTGCGGCGTTCCAGGCGTATTTCCGCAAGTCGGTCAAGACGCGTAACTGGACGCCTTGGGACGATATGCCCCTCCATGAGATGGGGGAGCGTGGTCATCTGTTGAGTGATGATACGGTCACCCTCATCGAGAGTTTCCTCGGCGTCGAGGACTACGTTGGCGACTACGTCGAGGATTCGATGGTAATCGTCGGCAAGATGCGCGAACGCCGAAACGTACAACTCCAGTGGGGCGCGGAGGAGCTCAAGCACGCTGAAAGCTGGGAACTTGTGCTACTGCACTCCGGCAGGCGCACCCAGGAAGAACTCGATACGTATCGCGATAAGGTTGCGGAGCACAAGTGGACGATGCGCGAGAACCATCCCGGTCTCGATACCCCGCTTGGGGTCTGTGTCTACGCCATGGTCCAGGAGCGCGCGACGTATTTCAACTACGATGAGCTTCGCAAGCGCATCCGCACCGAGTATGACCTCCCCGAGAAGGTCACCGCCGAGGAGCGGACACGCGGCAAGCAGGTGGGCGCGGCGGGCGCGTTCAAGATCGTCGCCAACGACGAGATCGCGCACCACGCCATCTTTTTGCAGATGTTCGACATCTATAAGAAGTACCTGCCGTATGAGGCGTTCGACACCCTCTTCCGGGTGCTCGGCTCGTTCAACATGCCCGCGCTCTACCTGATCCCGAATGAGTCGGAGATGCGCGAGGCGCTGTATCGCACGAAGCTGTACACGCCGCTCAAGCACGGGCGCTACGTCGCCAACCCGATTCTCGACGCGCTGGGACTGGAGAACAAGCGCGCGCTGGAGCGGGCCGTGCAAGAGGCGAAGCACCTGCCGGCTGGGCTCGGTCCGCAACAGGTGACCCTCAGCCGCACCGGCGAGTGGGTGGTTTCCATGGATGCGGAAAGCGCCGTCACCATCTAGCCAGACCTCCTCAGGTGCCTTGGGGTTCCTGTCGTGGGGCGGTCGTGCGACGAGCAGCGGCTGCGGTCGAGGTCCGTGGACGCCAGAGCAAACCAGGTGCCCCGTTGTATGGCGACGGTTTCATGCTTCCTCGGCCAGCGCGATGAGATCATCGACCGCTGGCGGCAACTCGTCCTCCAAGATCTGTTTCAACACCGGCGCCAAGATGAGAGCCGAGGGGCCTGTTACCTCGATTCTGAACGTGACTTGGAGCCCATCTTTCGTGTCTCTCATCGTGTGATGCCAATCCATTTTCCCATAGAGAGGCAGGAAGGATCGGTCCGTATAGCCTTCCAGCGGTTTACAATCGGTTATCAAGAACCTCCTCGCGGGTTGCTCCTTGAGTTTGACCTCGCCTGTCGAGCCTGTCTGGAATTATCAGTCCCCGGTCTTGACTATTGTTTTTCGCACGTTGACCCTCCCTATCATACGTAATGCGCTTGAACACTACTGCATGTCATCCCGAACTCCGTGAGGGATCCGTAAACCAAACCACGGATTCCTCGCACGCTCGGAATGACAGATGCACGTCCATTCAGCCGCAGTTGGTAT
>JACDAU010000115.1 GCA_013695265.1 Chloroflexia bacterium | reverse complement strand
GTTCCGGCCCTGCAGGAACTTCAGGGTCGCATCCCAGGAGTTTGGCGCGTACCCAAGCGTCCATGTTTCCCAGGCCGCGCGCTCAATGCCCCGACCCTCCAGGTACGCTCGCGCCGAGGCTCCGTCCGCTGAGGTCAGCAGCAAATGGTTATAGTACCTGGCGGCCAGCTTGTTGACCTCTAGGAGGCGCCGATGGGCAGATTCTTCCTCCGGCGCTGGGGGTTTGGGCTCCTCGTACTGCACCCCCGCTCGCTCGGCAAGTTGCTTCAGGGCGTCCTTGAAGTCCAGCTTCTCGCTCTCCATAAGAAAGGAGACCACGTCCCCGCCCTTCCCGCAGCCGAAGCACTTGTACGACCCCCTCTCGGGATTCACGATGAAGCTTGGCGTCTTTTCCTGATGAAACGGGCAGAGGCCCGTGTAGTTCCGGCCAGATCGGCGAAGTTCCACGCTCGAGCCGACGATGTCCACGATATCGAGCCGGTCCTTGACCTCATCTATAATTGTACGGGAGCGATTCACCATGACTTAATACGTCCAGGGCCTGGGAGTGAAGAGCCGCTCAAAGGTACGCGCAGCATAGCGGTCGGTCATGCCGGAGATGTAGTCGCAAACCGTCCACTCTGGCCCGCCCTCGCGGTGCATCTCGGTTGCCAGTTCCTCCGCGTCCGCCTCAAAGTAGGTATAGAGCTGCGAAACCACCATGCGAGCCTTTTTAGCCTCGCGCTCGACGCTCGGATGTTTGTAGACTTGGCTGAACATAAACTTGCGCAGGGCGTCCGTCGCGTCGAGAAGTGACTGACCCATCGCGATACCCATGCCGAGACGGCCATCCGCGATACCCCAGCTCTCCTGGATAATGCCATTGACCATCGTGTCAATGCGGTCGCCATGCACCCGACCGAGGGCGCCGATTGCGTCGGATGGCAGGTCGTCGAGCGCGATGAGACCAGCGCGCACGGCGTCATCAATATCGGCGTTCAGGTACGCAACCGCATCCGACATCCGCACTACCGCCCCTTCAAGCGTCCCGGTCGCGCCTACCAGAGGCTGGGAAACGCTTTCCTGATGCTTGGAGTGATACGCGATCCCGTCGCGCACCTCCCACGTCAGGTTCAGCCCCGCGCCGTCCCGCTCCAGAACGTCCACGACCCTCAGGCTTTGCTGGCTGTGGACGAAGCCGCCGTTACAGAGCGCGTCCAACGCCTGCTCGCCCGCATGCCCAAATGGCGCGTGACCGACATCGTGGCCAAGCGCTATTGCCTCAGTCAGGTCTTCGTTCAACCGCAACGCACGAGCGATGGTGCGAGCGATCTGCGCCACCTCCAGGGTATGCGAGAGCCGGGTACGATAATGATCGCCGGCGGGGGAGAAGAAGACCTGGGTCTTATACTTGAGCCGACGGAACGCCTTTGAATGCAGGATTCGATCGCGGTCGCGAGCGAACTCGGTGCGTACAGGAGAGGACTCCTCGGGCCGCTGCCGGCCTCGGCTCTGCCTGCTTAGAACCGCACACGGTGAGAGACGTTCCTGTTCCTCGTGCTCTGTCCGGTGGCGCACCATTTCGAGCCCCGTCATCAGCCCCATTGCCCCGTCTCCTGTCGTCTGCGGTGCGTGCAGGTCGTTAGGGGGGAAGTATAGCGAGCAGCCCGTGTCGTTTGGGGCAGGAGTACGGGTTTGTGAACATACTGTTACGCCGCCGGGCTAGCGCGGGTGCGGAACGCCGAACGAGGTGCGAGTGAGGCAAATCTCTGACCCGCGCCGTTCGTTCAACATCGGAGTAACGTGGTGCCTTAGCCTGCACGCGACGTGTCAGCCGACGCTGAGTGCGGCGCTCGTCGCGATTTACGAGAGGCGTTGTTGCCGCCAGTCGCCGATGCCTACAGGTAGCCGAGCTCCATCTTGGCATCCTCCGACATCATTGTTGGATTCCATGCGGGACTCCAGACGATCTCCACCCGCACGTCCTTCACGCCGTCCAGCGGCTCCAGCATCTCCTCGACCTGTTGGACGATCATCGGCCCGGCGGGGCAGCCCATCGAAGTCAGCGTCATCTCAACGTTGACGGCACCCTCCTCGATCACGGCGTTGTACACCAAGCCCAAGTCAACGATGTTGATGCCGATCTCCGGGTCATAAACCTCTTTGAGTGCTTCGGTGATCGCTTCCTCGTTCGTCATCTCATTGCTCCCATCGGTTTTCTGCGGCCAAGCGTTCGTCAATTATACCAGTGCCGCCGTATGCCTCCGCCGCTCGGTCGCGCGTACAGATCCTCGGCAATCCGCCGCCGACAAGGTATCCGGCAACTCGCTGGTCCCGAATGACATAGTTGGGGGGTAGCCCGAGCGTCACTGTCACCATGGCGCGACTGCTCCCCGCTGCTCGATGCCTTGCTTGACGAGGTCATAGTCTGCTTGCGTGAGCCGGTGCACGTTGCCCTGGAACGCGAGTCGCCAGTGTGCGGACGGCCACTTTTTCGTGTGTGCCATACGCTCGACAAGTTCCGCAGCCGGGAGATACTGTTCCGGTTCGGCGACGCGTTCAATGGTAACCGGGAAACGATGCGGATACGCTTCTCCTGCTTTTCGGCTCCCCCAAAGTGGCTCTTCGGAATAGTACGACTCGCCAGTAACCTCTGCGACACCCCCGAACCCCATGACACCCGTGAGGTAATAGATGACCTTGTCTCCGGACCGGACGTCCGCCGCCTTCTTACCATGTCGACTCTTCATCCCTGCGATATCGAAGCCGCGGCTCCTCGACAACTCGAAGTTCTCTGCGGACGAGACCAGCATCCAGTACGTGCGCTCCATAATGAACTCCTTTTGGCGGATCGCGAGGTTTCCAGGCTACAGCTTCTCCAGCTTCGCAAGGCTCGCGATAAGCCGCTTCGTCGTACCGGTGGCAAAGCGCACCTCGACCTCCGCCTCTCCGTTCTGCATCATGATGCTGGTGACGGTGCCCTCACCGAACCGCGGGTGCCGGACCGTCTCACCGGGACTGTACTGCGGAGCGGTTGCCGTCGGTTGGACTCCGCCGGGCCTGTGGAAGACCCCGGTAGGTGGTGCGGGACGGGACCGCGGTGTGGTACTGCGGAACCCGGTCGTACGCGGCAGCGGCAAGAAGCCGCTGACGAGCGATGACGGGATGCTGAAAAGGAAGCGAGACGCTTCGTTGCTTTGTTGCGCACCAAAGATCGTTCGATGGGCGGCAAAGGAGAGATGCAGACGCTCCATGGCGCGCGTCACGCCAACATACGCGAGACGGGTCTCCTCCTCCAGCGCCCGTTGCTCATCGAGCGACCGGGAGTGCGGCAGCAGCCCCTCCTCCATGCCAGCGATGAACACCACCTTGTACTCCAGTCCCTTCGCCGCATGTAGCGTGATCAGCGTGACGGCGTCTCCCGTCTCCTGCGTCCGATCCAGCTCGCCGAGCAGCGCAACCTCCTCCAGGAACGAGGCGAGGGCTTCCCTCGGCTGCATCCCCGCGTAGTCCTGAGCGACAGTGATCAGCTCCTTCGCGTTATCCAGGCGTTCGAGCCCCTCATCCGAGCCGTCTGCCAACGCCTGTGCGTACCCGGTCCGCGCCAGCAGGGTCTCGACCAGGTGGTCCAGCGGCAGGTCTTCGCGCTTCGCCCGCAAATCCTCAATTGCCTGTACGAGGACGTGCAGTGCCGTCCTTGCGACCGCCGAGAGCCGGGGAGGATTGGCACTCGGAGCGGAACCGTTCAACAGTGAGACCTCCTCTCCAACCGGAGCGGTCGCCACCGCGATCGCATCCCACAACGGCATGCGCGCGCCCTCGGCAAACGTCTCAAGAGCGCCGATTGTCCCCTTGCCTACACCCTTTCCGGAGTGCGTCTGCACCACGACGCGGCGCAGGCTTGCGGTGTCGTACGGGTTGTGCACCAACCGAAGGTAAGCGAGAACGTCCTTTATCTCCTTGCGCTCGTAGAAGCGGGTGCCGCCAACGAGGACGTGCGGTATCCGATGGCGCACCATGAGCTCCTCTATAGGACGGGACTGCGCGTTGGTTCGATACATCACAGCCATCTCGGAGTATCGATAGTTGTGGGCGGCCGCCAACCGCTGAATCTCCCGGCAAATGTACTTCGCCTCGTCCTGCTCGTCATACGCCTCCTGTACCTGGACGGGTATGCCGCCAACGCGGTCCGTCCAGAGCCGCTTTGCGCGCCGTCCTGGGTTCGCGTTTATGACGTGGGTTGCCACATCGAGGATTGATTGCGTGGAGCGATAGTTCTGTTCCAGGAGGAGCACGATGGCGTCGAGATAGTCCCGTTCAAAGTTCAAGATGTTCTGTATATCCGCAGCTCGCCATGAATAGATGCCCTGGTCCTCGTCTCCCACAACAAACAGATTCCGGTGCTCACGAGTGAGCAGCCGGACAATCGTATATTGTGCGAGGTTGGTGTCCTGGTACTCATCGACGAGCACCCGCCGCCACCGTTGCTGGTACTGTTGCAGCACATCGGGGTGCCGCGACCAGAGTTCAGCAACCTTCATCAGGAGATCATCGAAATCGGCGGCCTGGTTCCATTCCAACAACTCCTGATAGCGCCGATACACCCGGCCCGCTACCTCCTGGATATACTGTTGCGCCGCCTCCGTGTACTCCTGCGGCGAGAGCAGTTTGCTCTTCGCGTCACTTATCTTGCTCTGCATCGTGCGGGGTGTATACTGCTTGTCGTCGAGGCCAACTTCGGTAATAGACTGGCGGAGCAGGCGAAGCTGGTCGTCGTCGTCGTAGATCACGAAGTCGGGACCGAGTCCGACCGGCGCCCCGTGGCGTCGGAGAATGCGTGCGCACACGGCGTGAAACGTGCCGACTGTGAGCCCGCAGGCGTCCTCCTCGACAAGGCGGCTTAACCGCTCCCGCATCTCACGCGCGGCCTTGTTGGTGAACGTCACCGCAAGGATTTCCGACGGGTCTGCGCCGCGCGCCGCCAGTAGATAGGCGATCCGATGCGTCAGTACCCGGGTCTTGCCGGAGCCCGGCCCAGCGAGCACGAGGACCGGACCGTCAGGCGCGCTGACCGCCGCCAACTGTTGTTCGTTCAGCCCCTTAAGGACGTTGTTCTCCGCGATCACACCAGCACCCCTTCCTGTTGCGGGGTCATGATAGCAGCCACCACGGCCCGTTTGCAGTCGAAAATGTTGCACGAACAAGCGTGGTGGGTTTGCGGTGGGATAGCAAGGTTGGCTAAGATGACGGCGGCTCTAGTGGCAATACGGAATAACGCGGGACAGAGGTTATAGATGCCCACGTATGACTATCAATGCGACGGTCCGCAACACCATCGTTTCGAGCAGTTTCAGCGCTTTAGCGAGCCTCCGGTCGCGGTGTGCCCAGAGTGTGACGCTGCGGTCCATCGCGTAATCCACGCGGTCGGTGTGCTCTTCAAGGGGCCGGGATTCTACAAGACGGACAACAGACCAAAGGTGGCGGCGAGTGAATCCGACGGGAGCGCAAAGGAATCCGAGAGCGCAGGGGACATCACATCCGACGCTCCTACGAAGGCCACCGACCCGAAGCCAAAGGACACCAAGAACACCAAATCCGCAACTCCCGCCGCGTCGGCGTCCCAGGAGTAGGAGCGCCGGAATGCGCGTTGCCAGTAGCCTGATCCGCAGGTTACTCAACGGACACATCAAGGACCCATGTTACGCATATATAATACTCTCACCCGCCAAAAAGAGATCTTCGTACCGCTCGACCCGAGCAAGGTACGGATGTACGTCTGCGGGCCGACCGTCTATGGTGCCGCACACATCGGTCACGCAATGTCCTACATCGTGTTCGATGTGGTCCGCCGCTACCTGGAATACAGCGGCTACCGGGTGCGCCACGTTCAGAACTTTACCGATGTAGACGATAAGATCATCCGTCGCGCCCAGGAAGCCGACGAGCCGTGGGACCACCTCTCACGCCGCTATGCAGATGAGTTCCTGCACGACATGGATTCGCTAAACGTGGTGCCTGCACATGCCTACCCCCGCGCCAGTGAGATGATTGAGCACATCGCCGCCGATGTGACTCGACTCATTGAGCTTGGGCACGCGTACGAACAGGACGGCGACGTGTACTTCCGGGTGTTGAGCGACCCAACGTATGGACAGCTCAGCCACCGCAGACTGGATGAGATGCACGCGGGCGCGCGAGTGGAAGTCGATGAGCGCAAGGAACATCCGATGGACTTCGCGCTGTGGAAGTCCTCCAAACCCGGCGAGCCCGCCTGGGAGAGTCCCTGGGGAGCAGGAAGGCCAGGGTGGCACATCGAGTGCACCTCCATGAGCCGGCGCGCGCTTGGCGACCAGGTGGACATCCACGGGGGCGGGAACGATTTAATCTTTCCGCACCACGAGAACGAGATCGCGCAGAGCGAGCAGCTCACCGGGAAGCGACCTTTCGCGAAGTACTGGATGCACAACGGCTTTCTTCAATTCGGCGAAGGGGGAAATGACACCGAGGCTAAAATGGCGCGTTCGGTCGGAAACGTCATACCGATCTCGGAGGTTGTGCGCAAATATGGCGCTGATGGGTATCGGCTCTTCGTGCTGTCGTCCCACTACCGCCGGCCGCTGAGCGTTTCGGATGAGGCCATGAGCGCCGCAACCATCGCCGCTGAGCGCCTGGCTGCCGCAGCGCAGAGCGGCCAGCCCAGCTCCGACACCGGCGCATACGCGTCACATCGCGTGGAGTTCGCCGCTGCGATGGACGATGACTTCAACACCTCCCGCGCGCTCGCGGTGTTGTACGAACTCGCGACCGAGACGAACCGTCTCAATGCGCGTGGGGCCGACGCCAGCGCCGCAGTGTCGCTTCTGCGCGAGCTGGGTACAGCGCTCGGCCTGCGCCTTGAGCCGCCAACAACGGAGGATCTTCCAGCCGGCGCACAGGAGCTGATCCGCGAACGCGAACAGCACCGATCGGCACGGCAGTTTGCCGAGGCGGATCACTTGCGCGCACAGCTACTGGCGATGGGGGTGGTTGTTGAGGACACGACACAGGGCACGAAGTGGCACCTGGACCGCTAGCGCGCGCGCGGCGCGGGCCACCGCGGGGTACTCCTCATCCCCAGGCGTCACAGCAGCATCAGCCCGGTCCACGGTTTGCAGCTCCCAAGGGCCAAGAGTGGCTCTACGGCCGCAATGCCGTCCGCGAGAGCCTGCGTGCGAGGCGGCGAGGCTTTCGTCGGTTGCTCATTGCACGCGGTGGCGCGAGGTCGGGCGTTATGCAGGAGATCCTCGGCACGGTTCGAGAACTTTCCGTTCCCATTGAGGAAGTCGAGCGTGTCGATCTCGACGGTTTGACCGGCGGAGCGAACCATCAGGGTGTTTGCCTGCTCGCGTCACAGTACCCGTATTTGCCAATGGTGGAGCTCCTGCGCGCACCCGAACACGCCTTTCTGCTCGTGCTCGACTCGCTGCAGGACCCGCAGAACCTCGGTGCCGTGCTGCGAACCGCCGAGGCGGTATCAGTCACCGGCGTCATCATGCCCGAACACCGGGCAGCCGGGGTCACGCCAGCCGTCGTAAACGCTTCTGCGGGTGCGGTCGAGCACGTGCGCGTGGCACAGGTGGTGAACCTCGCGCGCACGCTTGACGCATGCAAGGACGCGGGTGTTTGGGTGGTCGGGGTAGAAGCGGCGCCCGGTGCGCAGCCGCTCTGGAATGTTCGGCTCGATGGATCGTTGGCACTCGTTGTTGGCAGCGAGGGCGAGGGGATCCGCAGGCTCGTGCTTGAAAAGTGTGACGTAGTAGCCCGGTTGCCGCTGCTCGGCAAGGTCGAGTCGCTGAACGCCGCAGTCGCCGCTGCGGTCGCGCTCTACGAGGTGGTCCGCCGGCGCGCTTGATTGCGGCGAACGCCGGAGCTTATAATCTGGTATCAAGCCGACGTAGCTCAACGGCAGAGCAACTGTTTTGTAAACAGTAGGTTGCGGGTTCGATTCCTGTCGTCGGCTCCCCAGTAGCTCGCCATAAGCGCTGAGATTTCAAGGCCATAACTGTATTTGCTCTTGCCTTCCGTTCGGCAATGACGACATCAGTCATAGCACGTGGCCGTCAACAGGGTGTGGGCCCGCTGTAGCGGCTCAGGTCACACTGAGCGCGTAAGCCACGCCCTCGCCTTGGGTCATCGACCGCCCGTCGCAGTGCGCCAGCTCGAACGCCTCCGGCCCGAGCGCTTCCTGTACTAGCGCCAGCCATCGCCGACGAAGCAGTCGTTCCGTCTGGTCGGCCGGCATACGAATGGCCGCACGAAGGCCCTCGGCCGCGCCGAAGATGCGCGCCGCATCCCGCGAGTTCCCTACTGCCGCGGCGACCGCCGCGAGCCCGTCGATCTCGGCGGCGATGCCTCGCTGGTCTCCCAGCTCCTGCGACACCTCGATGGCTTCGCGCAGCAACGCCCTCGCCCGCGGCACGTCCCGCGCAGAGCACACCGCCCAGGCTAATAGCCGGAGGCTGTACGCCAATCGCATACTGGTCCCCGCGTGCCTCGGGTCCCTCGTCAGGGCGAGATGCTCATCCAAGCGCGCGACAGCCAGTGGGTAGTTACCTTGCTGCAATGCCGCCAATCCCAGCCC
>JACDAU010000112.1 GCA_013695265.1 Chloroflexia bacterium | reverse complement strand
GAGCACGGTCGCGCGCAACACCTGGCGCGGGGTTGCCACCTCGTTCTGGATCAGGCGAATCGGCCCCAACCGCTCCGAGGTGTCCGCGCCTTTCTCGTGGTCGAAGTAGTCGTTCGCGAGGTTTGTGCCGACCTGAATCAGCACGCTCGCGACGAGCGCTGCAAGGAACGGCCCGAGCCGGAAGAAGCCATTGCGCATCGCCGCCGCAGTGCCGACGAGCACCGGCACAACAGCTGCGGGAAGGGTCGCGGGGCGGGCGGCGGCGAGCCACGCGCTACCAGGGCCGGGCTTACTCAGAATGCGCACGGGCATTCGCACCGAAAAACCGTTTGTGCCCCAGAGCGCCGGATCGAAAGAGGTCGCGCATTCAGAGGCCCTTGCGCGCGGTTATGCCATACATCAGGGGGATGGCTGGCACACCCTCCGGCGGGACAAAGCGACCCTCCCCCTGAACGTTCATCGCCGGAAAGTGGGCCGAGTTCGTGTACGGGTACTCCCGCAGTGTGGTGAGCAGCAGCCCCGCGTCCAGAAGTGCGGTCACGATGTCCCCAATCCCCCAGGCGAACTCGTGTACGGGGTGCGGGTTCTGGAAGTCCTGTACCCCCGGCAGCGGCTTTCCGGGTTCTGTGGTCTGCATTTCCATCGCCACGTAGTCCCCGATACCATCCGGATACGTCGTCGGTCGAGCCGGGCCGAAGCGAGAGTACGGCGCTTTGAGCGTCCAGTCGTCATCAAGCATCAGCCACACCGGGTGGAAGTCCACCACGACGAACCGGCCACCGGGCCTGAGCACTGCCGCTATCCCCCGCGCCCATGCAGACAGGTCTGAGAGCCAGCAGATCGCGCCATACGAGCAGAACACTACGTCGAATCTCTGATCGCTTAGGGCAGTCTCCTCCAGCCAGTCATACACATCTGCGCGGTGAAAGGTCGCGGCAACCGCCGCCTCCTCCGAGAGTCGGCAGGCAAACGCGATGGCCGTGTCGCTGATGTCCACGCCAGTGACGACCGCGCCCATCTGCGCAAGACTGAGGGTATCCTGTCCGGAGTTGCATTGGAGGTGTACCACGTCCAGGCCGCGTATCTCGCCGAGCAACTCGCGCTCCTCGGGGTGGAGCGTTTGTCCGCCCTGACGATAGCGGGTTGCCTGGTCGCCCTTGTGGCTGTTGTGCGCGTCCGTCGCGGCATTCCACGAACGCCGGTTCTCCTCATGCAGCGCCTTGTCCGCTCCCATCCTCTATATCTCCTGATCAAATAGCTGTTCCACGCGTACCTCGAAACCGGGCAGTACCTCCGCGCCCGAGAGTGCATCGTCTGATGTGAGTTCCGCGACGCCGTCAGCGCTGTGGACGATAACTGACCGACCCTCGGGCCACACGACCCAGACCAGCCGGGTGCCAGCCGCAAGATACTCGTGGACCTTCGCCAGTACGTCGCTAAACCGGTCACTCGGCGAGACAATCTTGACAGCGAGGTCCGGCGAGAATGGCCAATACCCTTCCGGTGGACCACCTGTGGGGATCCGAGGATGGGAGACGAAGGAAACGTCGGGTATCCGCAGGAGGTCCGGTTCACGAGACAAAACGTAGCTGACACCGTCGCCAAGGACGATTCCAAGTCTATGTCGCTTCACGTGCGCGTCGAGCAGTAACAGAACGGTCTTTACAATTAATCCGTGCAGTGCACCAGTACCAGGCATCTCGACCAGCTCTCCTTCCACCAGTTCATACCGTGTCCCTGGCACCTCTGGCATCTCCCAGAGTTCGTCGGCAGTGAGTCGTTGCTTGACGGTCATCGGGTCCTCCTTTTCGCACAGGCGGCGGGATGCCAATTCATCTTTACGGCTGGCGTGGGAACTGCGTAAAGTCGGGCTTGCGCTTCTCCAAGTAGGCGCGGTGGCCCTCCTTACCCTCCTCCGACATGTAGTACAGCATCGTGGCGTTTCCCGCGAGGTCCTGGATCCCCGCGAGTCCATCGGTGTCGGCGTTGAACGCGCTCTTGAGGAAGCGTAGCGCGATTGGACTCTTCTCCAGGATCTCGCGCGCCCACTGTATCGCCTCGTCGTGCAGGCGCTCCAGCGGCACCACCGTGTTCACGAGGCCCATAGCGAGCGCCTCGTGGGCGTCGTACTGCCGGCAAAGATACCAGATCTCCCGCGCCCTCTTGTGACCAACGACGCGCGCCATGTACGTCGCCCCGTACCCAGCATCGAAGCTGCCGACACGCGGACCGGTCTGACCAAAGCGGGCGTTCTCAGCGGCAATCGTCAGGTCGCAGATGAGGTGTAGCACGTGGCCACCGCCAATGGCGTATCCGGCGACCACCGCGATGACGGGCTTTGGGAGGTACTTTATCTGCTTCTGAAGGTCGAGAACGTTCAGGCGGGGTACTGCATCCTCGCCCACATACCCCCCATCGCCGCGCACCGTCTGGTCGCCGCCCGAGCAAAACGCCAGGTCGCCCGCGCCAGTTAACAGCACCACGCCGATCAGCGGATCCTCGCGCGCATCCGCAAACGCGTCCATCATCTCGGTCACGGTCCCCGGTCGAAAGGCGTTGCGCACTTCGGGCCGGTTGATCGTGACGCGTGCGATGCCCTCCGCCTTTTCGTACAGGATATCCTCATACTCTCGCGCCGTTTGCCACTCTACCGCCATTCGATCTCCTCCCGGCTGTTCCAACCCGGCAACTGTCCCCACAAAAACTCCACCACCCGGTTCACGTACCCGTCCGGCTGCTCCAGATGCACGGCGTGTCCAGCATCTGGAATCACCGCAGCGCCGACACGGGGCAACCGCTCCCACATACGCTCCAGAAGCGCCTGGTACTTCCGGTCGTGTTCTCCAGCGAGCAACAGGGTGGGCACCACAACGGTGTCGAGCCGGTCCCATAACGGTTCCTGCGCACCCGCGCCCATTCCCCGCAAGCTATTCGCCAACCCAACGGAACTGTTCTGCAGCCGCTGCGAGCGCAGGGACGAGCGGGCTTCCTTGGGCAGGACGCGCTGGCTTTCGAAGATCGGGTTGGCCTCCCACCGGCGGACAAATGATGACACACCCTCCTGCTCGATGAACGACGCGAGTTGCGCATCGCGTGCAGCACGCTCCTGCCGCTCCACCGGATCCGCGATGCCAGGCGACCCACTTTCTAGCACGAGCGCGGCTACCCGCTCGGGGCATTCGACCGCCAGGTGCAGCGCAAGTCGCCCGCCCATAGAGTAGCCCAGCACTGCGGCTCGACTATGGCCCAAGGTGTCCAGAATGGCGCACACGTCCTCGCTTGCGCGCTCCATCCGATATCGTTCAGGATCAGTCGGAGCGTCCGTCTGGCCGTGGCCGAGGAGATCCACGACGACGATTGAGTGGTCGCCCCATCGCCCCTTCGCCGGAGCGAGAGCCCGGATCTTCACCACTTGGGCGTCCCAGGTCCGCGCGCTACCCGTGAAACCGTGGAGCAGTATCAGTGGCGGGCCGTCTCCGTGCACCTCTACGTTGTACCCGGCACCGTTTACCTCCACGCGCACTACGGCGTGGCCTCAACATCGGTGCCGGCACGCAGCGACTTGGGCACAGCGGCCCACACTTCACGGTGCAGCCGAACGTTCCGCTCCCGGTCGGTGCACACCTCGACCAGGGTGAGCCTGGGACTTTCGATCCCATGTGTTATCGCTGCGCGGAAGGCGGGCACCGTGTCTGCTCGCCCGTACTCCCCTCCATACAGACGTATGGCATCCGAGAAGTCCAGTCCATGTGGGGTGCCGTACAGCATCTCGAAGTGTTCCACTTGCTCCGCCTGGGGCAGGAAGCTGAAGATGCCGCCGCCATCGTTGTTGATCAGCACAATCGTGACGTTCAGGTCGTACAACTTCGCTGCGAGCAGGCCGTTCATATCGTGGTAGAAGCTCAGGTCACCAAGTGCCACCACGAGCGGACCCGTGCATTCGACACTCGCCCCGAGGGCGGTAGAAACAACACCGTCAATCCCGTTTGCTCCCCTGTTGCACAACGTGCGAATCGACGTATTCGTCGTGCCGAAAAACGTGTCGAGGTCGCGCACGGGCATGCTGTTACCGACGAAGAGAGTCGCGCCGCCGGGCAGCAGGTCGCGAAGCTCCGCGAAGATCCTGCCTTCGAACAGTTCGGGCATCCCGTCCAGCGTTTCCTCCATCGCCCGTCCCGCGTGTGCATTCGCGGCGAGCCACTCCGCTGCCCATGGCGTGGGCAGGTCGGCTCGTTGCTCTAGCGACGCGTGGAGGCGCTCGCAGATCGCGACCGGGTCCGCGTACACCATCTCGGCGGCGAGCAGCGACGCGTCGCGCCAGCCCTCGCCCTCATCGACGACGATGTGTCGGGCAGCCGGAAAGCGCGCGAGGTACTGTACAAGCGGCTTCGAAGTCGGCATCGCACCGAAGCGAAAGACCACCTCCGGCTCGTGAGCCGCGCACCACGCGGAGTCGCGCAGGAAGGCGTCGTGCGAATCGATCACGAGCGAGCGGTCGTGCGCGCCGGTGCGCAGCGGCGAGAGACCATCAGCGAGAACGGGATACCGGAGCCGTTGCGCCAGGCGGGCGATGGGTTCGGCAAGCCGCACGTCATCCTGTGGACCACAAACAATCAGTCCGCAGCGCGGCGCGTCCAGCTCCGCCGCGAGCCGGTTGACCAGGGCGTCCTCCGGCATTCGCCGCGCACGAGTCGTGCGCACGAATGGCTCGCCGTTCGCTTTACCCTCACCCAGCACGTTGTCCGAGACGTCTACGGCATCGGGCATTAGTGGCTCGCGGAACGGGAAGTTCAGGTGGACCGGGCCCGCCGGGCTGCCGAGCGCGGCTGCAAACGCCCGGCACGCTGTGACCCGGACGTAACGCTCCAGGCCAGGAGAGCCGTCCGGCACGGGCATCTCACTGAACCAGCGAACGTGCGCGCCGTACAGGTGGCTTTGGTCGATTGCCTGTGGAGCGCCGTTGTCGCGCAGTTCCGGAGGGCGGTCGGCCGTGAGCACGAGCAGCGGCACGTGCGAATACGCTGCTTCAATGACCGCAGGAAAGAAGTTTGCGGCGGCGGTTCCAGAGGTACATAACAGCGCAACCGGGACGCCCGACGCCTTTGCAAGCCCGAGGCCGAAGAACGACCCCGAGCGCTCGTCCGGGTGGATCCAGACCTTGATACTCCGGTTCTCCGCGAGTGCGACGGCGAGCGGCGTGGAACGGGATCCCGGACTCACACATGCGTGTCGCACGCCGCAGCGGGCAAGTTCATCCACGAAGGCGTGCGCGACCACCCAGTTCGCTAGTCCGGTGCTCACGGGTGCATGACGCCGAGCGCCCGCTGCACTGGCTCCAGCTTCAGCCGGGACTCAGCATACTCGGCGTCTGGATCGGAGCCGCCAACAATGCCACAACCAGCGAACAGCGTCGCCTCGCTGCCATGCACCAGCGCGGACCGGATCGCGACGACGAACTCGCCCTGACCCCAGATATCCATCCAGCCAACCGGCCCGGCGTACCACCCTCGGTCAAGCCCCTCGTGTTCGCGTATCAGCCGCAATGCCTCCGCGCGCGGCGCCCCGCCGACGGCTGGTGTCGGGTGCAGCCGCTCCACGAGGTGCAGCACGGACTGCCCCGCTGCCGCACACCCGGTGAGGGGCGTGTACAGGTGTTGCACGTTTGACAGTTGCAAAAGGACCGGGACGGGGGGAGCGTGGACTACAGAACAAACCTCACGGAGTGTGCCAACGAGGGACCGGGTGACGACCTCGTGCTCGTCGCGGTCCTTCACACTCCCAAGCAACTCCTCACCAAACCGGTTGTCCTCGACTGGATCCATACTGCGTGGCCGGGAGCCGGCGATGGAGGACACGCGCACCTCGCGCCCTTTCAGCGAGACGAGCCGCTCCGGTGTCGCGCCCAGGAAGGTCGTGCCGCCTGCGCCAACGGCGAACACCGTGCAATGGGGATACGCGCGCCGGAGCCGATCCAGCGTTGGCACTACAGGGATCGGTTCGTTTGCACCGGCAACGACCGCGCGGGCGAGAACCACCTTCTCGATCGCTCCTGCGCGCACCCCTTGCGCGACGCGCGCCACCGCCCCTTTCCACGCCGCAGCGGGACCGGCATCCCGCACCACCACGGCGACGCAACGGGAGTCATGCGAAGGCGGAAGCGTGGCCTGGATCGCCGTCCATGTCACGTCGAACTCAGACGCGAGAGGCTGACCCAACTGCTCCGGCTCATCGCCCGGCGCGACGATCGCGTTCATCGTGAGCCAGGTACCATCGAATGAGTGCGCGAGCATGTACCGTGGCAGAACGAGCATCCCTGCCGGAAAGTGCTCCCAGATCGCGGTGCGCGGTGTGCCAGGATCGAACGCGAAGCCGCCGAGCAGAATGGGGCCCGCACCCCACGCGCTCACATCATCAAGCACCGCGTTTGTCAACAGCGCGTCCCATCGGCGCGCAAGGTCCGACGCCTGGTGCGCGCCCGGCGACCGGAGCGTCCGGACCGCACCAATGCCGACGAGAGAGTGGCCTGTATCCGGTCGCTCCCAATAGGTTCGATGGACGTGCAGGTCACCCCACGCCGCGTAGAACCGGAGCGGGTCTGTCGCGGGCACGCGCTGGGTGACACTCACGACCACCGGCCGGCCAGCGGCGTTCGCTTTACCGACCCCGGCGCGCAGCCGCTCGAATAACCGTTCCATCGAGAGAGCCGGGTCGCGTACCAGCACGCTCATCCGGGCACTCTCCAAAGTCCTGAGGGTTCGTTGATACCCACGCTGCGGAGCAAGAACATGCGAAGCGCCGGGTAGTGCTGCTCCAGGTCGGTGGGTTCCTCCGCGAGCACCCAGGTAGTGACCACCTCGTTGAGCGCGCCGAACCAGGCCTTTCCCGCAACATGGGTGTCAAGCGGTGGGATGACGCCCAAGGCGACTACCTCGTCAAGGTGCCGTTCAATCAGGCCCGCGAAGTCCGCGTGGATCTCCAGCATTCGCTGATTGAAGTCGGGCCCTGCACCAAGCGCCTCCACGAGAAAGAGCCGGGCTAGGGGCCGATGCCCCGCAAAGGTTCGGACCATGACGAGCAGCGCCGCGTCGAACTTCGCGACGGGGTCCGGCTCCGCTGCCATCGCAGCCTCGGCCCGTCCCTGAAGCAGGTTCGCCATGCGATCAAGCAGCGCGAGGAAGATCGCCTGCTTGCTCGGGAAGTGAAAGTAGACGCCACCCTTCGATGTCTCCGCCGCGGCTGCGATTTCATCCATGGCCGTGTCACGGTATCCTCGCCGCGCGAACACCTCAAGCGCGGAGTCCATGATCTTCTGCCGCCGCGAGACGCTCCTGGCCTGCTCCGTCCGCACTCGTATCTCCTCGATCAAAAACCGACCGGTTTGTCGGTTTCTCTACAAGATTGTACCCCCGCAAACTGGCACGCGCAATGTCGAATCCTTGTGCGGGGCGGACGAGCAGCACTGCGCGGTCTCGCGCCAAAGCGCCGTCGCGGCCGGTCACACCCCTGCCGCCGCAACCCGCGACGCCGCGCGGCCCGCAGCCCGGCTCTCAGACTGAAAGCATACTCCGGGCTTCTGCGATGTTTCGCAGCAAGGGATGGCGATGCTCGGCATACCGGTCCTTGTACTGCGCGGCGAGGGCGTCGAACTCGATAGCACACACTTCGATGATCCTAAAAATGCCAGTCGCCGTGTATTCCTGCTGCGCTCCTCGAAGCCGCGCGACATACGGATCGCCGCCTCCGCCGTCTCGATGGTGGGTCGTTCCCTCGTCACGGTCACGCAGCATCATGCCGAGCACGAGACACTGCTGCTCCAGTTCCAGGGCAAGGTGGAGCGCGATCAGCAGGTCGCCCCGAACAATCTTGTACACTGCAGCGGCCGCCGCGAACCAGTATGCGTTCACCATCCGGTCGAATTGTACGGCATCGTATGGTGGTGGCACAGGCCGCATGAAGAACTGAGCGAGTGCGGCGTCGAGGTCGGGCGCACGGGAAAAGATTACTCGATGCCCTGCCCACAGCAGGGATGCACCCCACGTGGCGATCTCCGACACTTCCGACCGCCGACGGAACACGAGGTCCAGGCGGCGAAAGTCCGCGAAGCGCACCAGCGTTGTCGCGCCGCCGGGTGGTTGTTCAACGGCCCACACGTCGCCCAACTCCTGCAGCCAGTCCGTCGACGGATAGTAGCGGGGCAATGCCGCATCCTCGACCAGTATCAACACGTCGAGGTCGCTCCAGGCATCCGCGACTTCGCCCGGCTGACCTGCCGATCCAGCAAGCACCAGGCCCAGTATCGCGGGATCGGCAGCGAGGATGGCCGTCAGATCACTGAGGGTCCGGTGGCGATCTGGCGTGCCGTCTATCCGGGGGCCCTTGTCGCCGGCGCTTCATTTGCAAGATACTGCTGCCGGCGGAACAGAGTGTGCTGGAGGATCACCTGAATGGCGGAGGCGACAGGCACCGCCAAAAGCGCGCCGATAATACCGAGCAGCGCTACGCCCGCAAGCACCGCAAGCAGCACCGTGAGTGGACTCAGGCCGACGGAGCGCTGCATGACCTTCGGCACCAGAAGGTTGTTTTCCGCTTGCTGGATCCCGATGTACAGTGCCAATACCAGAAGCGCTTTCTGGGGTGACTGCGTCGCGAACGCTATTCCGACCGCAGGCACCGCGCCGATAATCGGTCCCGCGAGGGGTATCAGCTCTCCGATGCCGGCGATGAGAGCGAGGACGAGCACGTAATCCATTCCCAGAAGTAACAGGCCGAAGAAGGAAATCAGGCCCACAATCACCGCGAGGATGAGCTGACCGCGCACGTACGCGCCGAGCTTCGCTTCGATCTCCTCGATCACCTCGCGCGTCTCCGCCCGACGGTAGCGGGGGACCAGCGAGATCCACATGCCCTCAATGTCGCGCCGCTCCAGCAGCCAGTAGAATGCCATAACCAGGACCACCAGGACACCGCCGACGCTGGTAACGACCCCAAGCGTGACGTTGAGCACGCCGGCCGCCAGGGCCGGAGCCTGCTGGGCTATCTGCGAGACGTACTGCTGCAGGTCCGGTGTAACCGTCGGCAGATTGAACTGCCGCTGAAGGTTCGTGATCTGGACCTGCACCCGGTCTAGCAGATCGGGCGCGTTTCGTACCAGTTCGGTCGTCTGCCGCGCAACCGGGGTGATAATAACGGTCATAAGGACGGCGAATACCGCTAACAATCCGAGGTAGACAACGCCGATAGCGGCGGCAAGCGGGAGCCTGCGGTTGAGCCGGCGCACCATGGGGGATATCGCCGCCGCGAAGATAAACGCGATCAACAGGAACACGATGATACTGAGCAAGCGGTAGACAAGGTACGCCCCAAGCAGCGTCAACAGGGCGGCCAACGAACCCGCGAATGCCTGTCTCGCCGTCATGCGCCGTCTCCCATCACCAGCCTACCGTGTGTGGTCTGTATTGTGGGGCGGCAGGGGAAACATTGTCAAACGGTAAGCTGCGCGCACCGCTTCGCGGCACCGGAACGAGCACGCAAACACTTACCTCACCGCGCGTCACGATATTTTTTGAACGCCCGTGTGTCAGCGCCTAGTACAGATTGTCCCGCCGAGGCTCCGGCTCCTCGACCCGCACCGGTATGCGCACACGGGAACGCTCCTCGCGTGCGACCCGCTCGGCAGTCATCCGGGCGGCCAAGGCGATCCCGATGAGGACTGCGAAGAAAAGTATGGTGAGTGTTTCCATGTCCCCTGCTTTCACTTGCGAATTAGCGTAGCACTCCACAGCGCAATCACGCCGCAACTTCGGTGTCATTCTGCTTTCCCCAGATAATAGCACCTTACCAGCCACCATGCATGACAAGGGAGCCGCTGTCCCAGGGACCGACCATCTGCACGAGCAACGCTCTGGCCCTGGATCGCGCCCGTCAATCGTCACGCCCAATGTGCCACTTGCCGCTCGTGCGCGAGGCAATATGAACCACAGCATCCGAAGGCTCCGCGCGGCGCAGATGCCGTAGAGACAATACTTGCGCCAGGCGCACATCAACCGGCTGGACTACGACCAGTACGGTCGACGCGAAGAAAAGTGGGCCGTCGTGCAGCGGCGACACTTGATGAGCACGACGCCGGTCGTGTAGGCGCGCAACTGAACGTTCATACTGCTACTACGAGGCTGTATCGTCAGTTTTCCTCGTCACGACCCCTGTAATATATGGATTGCAAACGGACCGCCCGAGCACCGATCTGTACTCCCTGGAAAACCATCACACTCTGCGCATGCGGCGGTCGCGACCCATTAAGGCGTCAGGCGGTTCATATCGCGGGGGAAGAGCGTCACCTCCCGCACGTTCGCCGCGCCGACGAGCTGGGCGACGAAGCGCTCCAACCCGATCGCGAACCCGCCGTGGGGCGGTATGCAGTGCCGAAACGACTCCACGTACTCTTCCAGCGGAGCGGCGTCCATCTCCCTCCTGGCCAGCTCGGCCAGATAACTGAGGGGCGCTCGTGATGCCACCGCTTTCTCCCGGACCACGTCTCCATCAACGCATTGACGCCGGCAAAGGGACCGGCATGAGCGGGGTCAAGATATCGCCAGCTCAATATCGCCACACCGAACCACCCATGCAATTCGGTTCGTCCGAAAATCCAATCTTGACAACTTCATCT
>JACDAU010000098.1 GCA_013695265.1 Chloroflexia bacterium | reverse complement strand
ATGTTCGTGATGCACGAGATGCCCAGGGTACGGAGACCGCAGTGTACGGCAGCGAGCACCTCCAGCACGGTGGACATCCCCACCGCATCGGCGCCGAGCATCCGGGCCATCCGTATCTCGGCGGGCGTTTCAAAGCTCGGTCCGGTCAGGCCGAGGTACACGCCCTCCCGCAGCAGCCCGCCGCTGGACCGGCTCACCCGGAGCGCGACCTCCCGCAGCGCGGGGTCGTATGCCTCCGACATGTCCGGGAAGCGCGGACCAACACTGGACAGGTTCGGCCCGATCAATGGGCTTTGCCCAGTCAAGTTGATGTGATCGGTTATCAGCATAAGGTCACCGGGCCGATAGTCCAGGTTCACGCCGCCAGCCGCATTCGTCACCAGCAGGATCTCCGCGCCGAGCCCGCGCATGGCGCGGACCGGGAAGGCGATCTCTGCCGGTGTGCGACCCTCGTAGAGATGCGACCTGCCCGACAGCACGGCCACTGAAGTGCCTTCGAGGTTCCCCAGGATGAGCTCACCCGCGTGGCCGGGCGCGGTGGAGCGCGGGAAGTGCGGGATCTCGTCATAGGCAATGGCGGTCGCGTCCGACACCTCGCCTGCGAGGGCGCCCAGGCCGGAGCCCAGCACCAGGGCGACGCGCGGCACAACGGTTGTTCGCTTGCTGATTGCCGCCGTCGCCGCGTGCAACTGCCGCTCAAGGACGGTTTCGATGGATACGTCAGATACGTCGGACATCTTTGGCGCCTCCTTGAGCGAATAAGTATAGCGGCCTTTGTGCTCGGGTCAACCCAGGGAGGAGTGCGGCGCGCTTTCATGTATACTCGCGGAGAGTGGTGGCGAGGCGTTCACGGGGGAGGTTGATCTGCTGCGGGATCCGGGGACACGCATCGCTGCGGTTATACCGGCGTTAAACGAGGCGGGCGCCATTCAGCGGGTGGTCGAGGGACTTCGGGCACAACGCACCGTGCCGCTGCACGAGGTCATCGTAGTGGACAACGGCTCGACGGATGGCACGGGGGAGGTCGCTCGCCGGGCGGGGGCGACCGTGGTGCGGGAGGAGCGTCGGGGCTATGGCCGCGCGTGCTACGCGGGAATGCTCGCGGCGAAGGACGCCGACGTGCTCGTCCTCCTGGACGGGGATGCGGCGGACGACCCTGGCGACCTGCCGCGTGTGCTCGCGCCGTTGTTGCGGGGCGACGCGGACCTGGTCGTTGGCTCACGCGCGCGCGGCTCGCGCGAGCGGGGTTCGATGACGCCGCACCAGGTGTTCGGTAACCGCGTCGCGGCGCACCTGATGCGGGCGCTGTACGGCGTTCGCGTCAGCGACCTCGGACCCTTCCGCGCCATTCGCCGGGCCGATCTGCTCGCCCTGGAGATGCGCGAGATGACGTACGGCTGGTCGGTGGAGATGATGGTCAAGGCCGCACGGCTCGACTACCGGTATTGCGAGGTTCCCGCCCGCTACCAGCGCCGCGTCGGAGTGTCGAAGGTCGGCGGAACGTTACGCGGCAGCGTTTGGGCTGGGTGGTGTATCCTCTCGACCACCCTTCGCTACGCGCGATGGCGGCCTCGGGGCGTGCGGCGTTGAGCGGCGTCCTGTACGTTGCCGCCAAAGCACCGCGCGCGGGATTCGCCAAGACCCGGCTGGGCAAGGCGATCGGCGACGACGCCGCGCTTCGCTTGTACCGCGCGTTTATCTCGGACCTGGCGGCTCGATTCGCGACGGCGCCATTCCCGGTGGGCTGGTACGTTACCCCCGCCGACGCGTGGCCCGAGGTGGCCGCCTTGCTGCCCGTATCCGACGGTGGCGCGCGCGTCGTGGTCCAGCCGGTCGGCGACTGGGCACAGCGGCAGGCCGCGCTGTTTCAGGGCGCGGCGCAGCGAGGCGAAGACCGCACGGCGCTGGTGGCCTCCGACTCGCCGCAGCTAACGATAGCGGTGGTACAACGGGCCCTTGCCCTGCTCTCGACGTGCGATGTGGTGCTGGGGCCTGTCCACGACGGAGGGTACTACCTGATCGGGATGCGC
>JACDAU010000454.1 GCA_013695265.1 Chloroflexia bacterium | reverse complement strand
ATCCCGTACCACCCATTCTGTTCTAGCCCACCATCTATATCACGCTTTCGCGTGGTTGCCTCTCGGCCACTGCGGCAATCCCTGCCTTGCTCCCGGACGCACGCTCCCCCAGCCGCCGGAATTTCTCCCGACGCTGCGGCGATCTTACCGCCGCTGTTTCACCCCTTACCTGTTCCCCGGAGAGGGCCATCGGCGGGTTAGTTTTCTGTTGAGGTTGTAGTCGTCGCGGCTCTCGCCACGACCCGCCCTGACTTGCTGTTTCGTCAGGCGCCCGTGCCCTCGCAACTCCCGAAGGAGCCGGGGCTGGGAGTGGGGAAGTTCCTCTGACGGTCGCCCGCCAGCGGTGGACCAGACCCCGCCAGACTATAGTACCACGACCAGGCCGAGTGCCGACTGATACGCAATGCGCTTGAACACTATTGCATGTCATCCCGAACTCCGTGAGGGATCCGTAAACCCGACCACGGATTCCTCGCACGGTCGGAATGACAGATGCGCTACTATTCAGCCGGAGTTTGTATGAGAGGCAGGCAGCCCGACCACCCGCCTGATTGCCGTCAATCCCACTACAATACATTGAATGGCTGACCGTTCGCCGCCAACTCGCCTTGACCTGTGCTGGTCGCCGATGATACGGTTGCTCTCGCCATGCATTTCCCCGAGTTCATCCGCACCCTCAAGACGCTATACAGCCAAGCAGGCCACGACCTGTATGCGGTCGGTGGCTGTGTGCGGGATCAGCTCCTTGAGCGCACGGTCACGGAGTACGACCTTACGACGGACGCTTTGCCCGAGACGACAAAGAAGCTGACCGCAATCGCACAGCCCGATGTGCTTTATACCCTCGGCGAGAAGTTCGGAACCATTGGCGTCGGGTGGGGAGAAACCCGCGTTGAGATCACGACGTACCGCGGCGAGCAGTACGAACCCGGCTCCCGCAAGCCCAACGTACAGTTCTCCGCCACTTTGAAAGAGGACCTCGCCCGGCGGGACTTCACGATCAACGCGATAGCGATGGAGATCGACCGGCCAGCGCTCATCGATCCCCACGAAGGCCAACACGACCTCGACCGCAGACTGCTACGCGCCGTTGGACCGCCCGGCGAGCGGTTCCGCGACGACCCATTACGCCTGCTACGCGCCGTCCGATTCGCCGCAATGCTCAATTTTCGTATCGAGGAGGCAACCGAGCGTTCAATACGAGAGCGGGCGCACGAGTTACAACTTATCAGCCGCGAGCGGGTCCGTGATGAGATGTCGCGCATGTTTGTCGGCCCGGCGCCGGATGTCGCACTCCTGATGCTTGCCGATCTTGGCTTGATGCAATACATCGTACCTGAAATGCTTGATCTGCGCGCCGTAGAAACGGGAGGCGGGCGACACAAAGACATCTTCGCCCACACTTTGAAGGTCCTGAAAACCGTGCCCGATGAACTGATCTACCGCTGGGCGGCAGCGCTTCATGACACCGGAAAGGCGCGCAGCGTTGGCTGGACCGAAGGCAAGCTCCACTTCAACGGGCACGAGCAGCTGAGCGAGCGGATTGCCCGGCGCGCACTCTCGGACCTGCGCTACGATCGTCCCATGGTCATGGCGGTCGCGAAGGTAGTTGGCATGCACACGCACACCAACAGCTACCACCCCGAATGGACCGATGGCGCGGTACGACGCTTCGTCCGCGACGCCGGCGACCAGTTGGACGCCCTGCTCGCACTCTCCCGCGCCGACATCACCAGCTATCACACGTACAAGCAGGAGGCAGCGGCTCAACGCATCAACCAACTTGCAGCGCGCATTCAGCAACTGGAGGAAGAGGCGAGCATCGGCTCCCTACGTCCACCGCTAGATGGCCACGACCTGATGCAGATGTTCGACCGCCCGCCGGGCCCGTGGATCAAACCGCTGCTCCAGCATCTGCTGGACATGGTCATCGACGGCCAGCTAGCGCCGGACGACCGGAAGGCCGCAGAAACGATCGTACGACAACGCGCCGACAATCGGGAGGGGGAGAGCAGATGACAACGGAACTCATCTTCGGCGCGCGCATCGGCTCAACGGCACCCATCCGGCTCACGGTCACCTGCGCATTGCCCGATGCCGACGGGCGATTCCTCCTGGTCCGTCGCGCCGACAACGATCACTGGGTTCTGCCCGGCGGCGGCGTCGAGCCCGGTGAGCGAGTCGTCGAGGCCGTCGTACGTGAGATGGAGGAGGAGACGGGCATCCACGTGAAGCCCGTGAATCTGATTGGGATCTACTCAAATCCCGACGTGATCATCTCGTACGACCGAGGCACTCGCAGATACCAGGTGGTGAGTATTATGTTCCTCTGCGAGCCGATGCACGGGACACTCCGGCGTACGGCTGAGACAACCGACTTCGGATACTTCGCGCCACAAGCCCTTCCCGAGCCGCTCGCGCAAACTCACCTGGAGCGCATCCAAGACGCCGCCGCCTTCGCTGGCGCGGTCTTCGTTCGCTAATTCTTCAGCGGTGCGGGCTTTCAGGTCGCGGACCAGTGACGTATCTGTTCAGAGTTGGGGGGAGTCACGTCCGCGTCCCCGGTGTCTCCCCCGATCGGCACACGGGATGTAGGGGCGCCGACATACGGGAGCGCTACTGCTTGCGGTCCGAAAGCCTGCGTACGGACGCCACCCGCAT
>JACDAU010000553.1 GCA_013695265.1 Chloroflexia bacterium | reverse complement strand
GTCCTGGAGACTCTGTTCATTCCCTTCACTCCAATCGTACGTCGTTCACCGAGCAGCTTGAAGCGCCCTGCGTACACCGGTCCGGCGGCTCGTTGGCTCGCCCCGTGTTCAACGTTGTACAGACCGTCCGTGGCGTCGCCAGTTCACAAGTCGGAACGGTGGGTGACCAGCTACACCTCCACCGAGCGGCCAGTCCGCAACGACTCGTATGCCGCCGCGACCACCTCAACCGCACGCAGGCCGTCCTCTCCGCTGGCGAGCGGAGGGCGATTCTCGCGGACCGCCGCAACAAAGTCAGCGACCATGAGTTGGTCCCCGTCATCGCCCCACGGCAGTTGGGCTGCACGAACGCGCGCGTTTGCGTACAGCGTGACGTGCTGCGCGGTGTAGTCGAACGTTGCCACCCCGCCCGTGCCAGTGAGTTGCATCCGCACATCGCCCCACGCGGGATATGCCTGGTTGGGGCGTGACCAACTGGGATCAAGGCTCGCGAAGCCGCCACCCGACAGCCCCATCATCAACAGGCCGCAGTCCTCCACCCCCAGGTCGGGGTAAAAATGGGTGTCCGCCTCCGCATACACGCTCGTGATCTCTTCGCCGGTAACGAAACGGATCAGGTCCGCGATATGAACCGTGTGGTCCGTGACCGCGCCCCCTCCGGAGAGATCCGGATCGACGAACCAGCCGCCGGGATTCGTGCCCCGGTTCGCGCCACGGATCATCAGGACCGAGCCAAGCGCGCCGGAGGATATCGCATCACGCATCTGGAACGCCGACCCACTGTGCCGCACTGGAAACGCCGTGCCCAGCAACGCCCCCGCCTTGGCGCACGTCTCAATCATTGCGCGCGCATCCTCGACGGTCGTTGCGAGTGGCTTCTCGCAGAGCGCGTGCTTTCCTGCGGCGGCGGCGCGCTCCGTCAATTCGCGGTGGCGGATGTTCTCGGAGCAGATAATCACCGCGTCGCACTCGTTCAGCGCCGCGTCCAGGTCCGGCTCAAACCCCGTGTCGTACTCGGCTGCTTTCTCCTGCCCGCGCGTCACGTCTTCGTCCCAGAGCACGGAAAGCGTTACCCCTGCCAGGTCGCGGAGCGCGGCGGCGTACGAGTCCGCGTGCAGGTGCGCCGCGCTCAGGATGGCGATCTTCAAATCAGGCGCGGCGTTCATCGTCCACCTCCGTTGAGTTCCACGGGCTGGCGCGTCTCCGCCGATTCCAGCGCAGCGAGCGCGACCCGGAGGGCGTCCAGCGCGTCCGTCGCGGTGCAGCGCGGCGGTGGCCCACCAGCGATCCAGCCAAGCCAGTCCCGTATCTCCAGTTCATACGGGTCCGCGCTGCGCGATCCTCCGGTGGGCACCTCAACAGCAGCGCCTCTTGCGCCATCCTCGCGCATGTCCATGCGCAACGGCGAGGTCGAGGTGTTGTCGCCCATCAGCAGGCCGTCATCACCAGCGACCTCGACACTCGTGTAGAAGCCAGAAGGGTAAGACCAGTTGCCCTCGGCGTACGAGATCACGCCGCTCTCGTGCCGCAGGGAGATCATCCCGCCGTCGTATCCCGGCTGGCCCTCGATACGGCGGGCGAACACGCGCCGAACGGGGCCGAACGTCCAGAGCAACCAGTCGAGGTCGTGGATCACCATGTCGAGCATGACCCCCCCGCTCTGCTCGTAGTCGGCATACCAGTCGTTCGTGGCACGCGGGAAGCTTGCGCCTCGGGTGACGCGCGCCGTGCCGGGCTTGCCGATCGTTCCGTCAAGGACCGACCGCCGAATCTGCTCGTACTGCGGGAACCACCGCACGACGTGGCCGACGCTCATCTTCACCCCTGCCCGCTCGGCAGCCGCGATCATGGCCTCGCCTTCTTTCATCGTGCGAGCCAGCGGCTTCTCGCAGAAGATGTGCTTGCCCGCGTTTGCCGCCGCTTCGACGTACAGACGATGCGCGGCCGTTGGGGTCGTCACCACCACGGCGTCGATCTCCGCGCTCTCAATCAGCTCTGCTGCCGACGCTGCGACCCGGCAACCCAGCGCGTCCGCGAGGCTCTGCGCCCGTTCAGCCGAAGTGTCCGCGACGGCTACGACGCACGCGTTCAGCTGCCGGGAAAGGATACCGCCGTGATAGCGCCCCATATTCCCCGCGCCGATCACCCCTGTACTAATCAATCCCCGCCTCCTTCTCCGCGCCGGTCCGCATTCGCTGCATCACGCTGGCGACCTGCTTGTATATCTTCGCAATGTACGCGTCCATATCAGCGCGTTCCTCCTCATTCGGCGTCACCTCCGCAGTCAGCGTTCCATCGTAGCCGATGCCACCGAGCGCGGCGCCGACGGCCTCCCAGTCCACGTCCCCTTCGCCGATGGGACAGAACCCGCCGGAGCGGCGGTAGTCTTTGAGATGTATGCGGCGCACACGGGAACCAAGGATC
>JACDAU010000546.1 GCA_013695265.1 Chloroflexia bacterium | reverse complement strand
CCCCCACCCAACCCTCGATGATCGTGGACGACGACGACTTCGACCCGATGTCGCTGGTTGCGTCGGAGATCCGGATGCAGGACTCGCTACGCGCCGATCTACACGCCGTCGTGCCGTCCGAGGACGCACCGCTGGCCGACTACCTGATCGAGTCACTCGACGACAGCGGCTATCTCAAGTACCCGATCGACTCCATTGCAGATGAGATGCACAGTACCCCGGAGCGTACGGAGTGGGTGCTGAAGCGGTTGCAGGAGGTTGCGCCGGTAGGGGTGGGCGCTCGTGATCTGCGTGAGTGTTTGCTGCTGCAAGTCGATTATCTGGAACGCGAGGGGCACGTTCCGGAATTTGTGCGAGAGATCGTGAGTGGCTACCTCGACGAGCTGGGCGCACACAAGTACGGCTATATCGCGCGTCAGTTGCACACCACCCCGGAGAACGTCTCCGAGGCTCGCATCTTTATCAAGGAGCACCTCACCCCGTTCCCGTCACAGGATGGCGGGATGAGCCGCACCTGGCGCTCGCCATCGCGCTCCGTGTACGTCGCGCCCGACGTGCTCATGTCGGAAAAAGAGGGGGTGTTGCAGGTGGAGGTCATGGAGGGCAGGCAGTTCGAGCTGCGGCTGAGTCCCTCGTACTTGCGCATTGCCACGCAACTGGAGGTCAATCCTGGGAGCTTCTCGGAGGATGAGCGCCGCCACATCCGCGAGTATGTATCCCGGACGAAGCTGTTTATCTCGAACGTGAACCAGCGCCGCAAGACGATCCACAAGATCGCCACGTGCCTGATGGAGTTGCAGGAAGGCTTTATCCGCAACGGCGTGCGCCACCTCAAGCCGCTGACGCGGGCTATGCTCGCGGATCACATCGGGGTACACGAGAGCACGGTGAGCCGGGCCACGGCCGGGAAGTTCGTGATGCTGCCGTGCCGCAAGGTCATCCCGTTCTCCGATTTCTTCACCGCGTCGTTGAGCGTAAAGGATGTGATTAAGGAGATCATCACAAAAGAGAGCCAGGCCCTGACGGACCGGCAGATTGGTGACCGGCTCCGCGAGCGCGGGATCCGAGTTGCCCGGCGCACCGTCGCGAAGTACCGCGCGGAGCTGGGCATCCTTCCCTCCACCCTGCGCTGACCCCACGCCGCCCTTCGCGCCATGGCAGGGGCGTGGCGGTGGAAATGGCCGGGCGTTCAGTTGAACGCCCCTACGATCGACGCCGCACCAGCGCCTGCTTGGAGGATAAAACCTCTTGCTCACCGCTGAAGCGGTCTAATACGAACTCCAATTGAATAGTCGCGCATTTGTCATTCCGAGCCTGCGAGGAATCCGTGGTCGGGGTTACGGATCTCTCACTCCGTTCGGGATGACATGCAAGAGGGTTCAGGCGGATTGCGTATAATACCTTTTCTGTTGAGTAGTGGCGGCTTTCCGTAGCTGGCCCGTACAGCAGTGAGCATCAAGGATGATCCACGTAGTGGCAGGTTTCCGTGGCCGCCCGCGGGCCGCAGCCCGCTCCCTGCCATTCTGGAGGTTCAATCTTCTTGCTCACCGCTGTAACACCTGAAACCCCGGTACGCCTCGTCGAGCAGATCCACGATATGCGCCACGCGCACCGCGCTGTCGCGCGCCCGCAGTCCGCTCTGGAGTTGCAGGATGCAGCCGGGGTTCGCGGAGGCAATCACGTCTGGTTGGGTCGCGAGCGCGTGTGCCAGCTTGCGGTCGAGGAGCTGGCCGGATCGCTCCGGCTCCGTGATGTTGTAGATGCCCGCGCTGCCGCAGCACACCGCAGATTCCTCCATCTCCACGAGCCGCAGGCCGGGGATGGCACGGAGCAGCCTGCGCGGCTCTTCCGAGATACGCTGGGCGTGGACGAGATGACACGGTTCCTGATACGTTACGACCGCGTCCAGTGTACCCATCCGTGGGTCGAGTTCCAGTGTGCCGAGGAACGCCGTCACATCTTGTACGCGCTCGGAGAACCGACGCGCCCGCTCGGCCCACGCAGGGTCGCGGGCGAGGAGATGGCCGTATTCCTTGAGCGCCGCGCCGCAGCCCGCCGCGTTCACGATCACAGCATCGAGTTCTTGTTGCTCGAACGCCTCGATGTTGCGCTTCATCAGAGCGCGACCCCGCGTGGGTCGAGCGGGCGCAGCGGTTCTCCGAGCGCGTCTGGGACGTGACGGCGTTCCTCGGCACACTGGAACTCGACCCCCGGATGGGCACACTGGATGCGGTCGTAACGTACCAGGAACCGTGTCACCTCGTCCACGCCCAGCGTATCTCGAAAGAGCCGCGCAGACTGCTGCGCGCTATCCCCGGCGTGCAACTCGTGGAGATGGAGGAGTCCGCCGTGTGCTGCGGCAGCGCGGGCATCTACAACATCACGGAACCGGAGCGATCCAGCCAGCTCCTTGACCGCAAGCTGGCGCACGCGCTCGCGACGCACCCGGACGTGATCGCCTCCGCGAACCCCGGCTGCATCCTGCAACTCCAGAGCGGCCTGCGGGCGCGCGGCAGCTCGATACGCGTGGCCCATGTCGTGGACCTGTTCGACGAGGCGTACGAGGCGTTACAGCAGTGAGCATCAAGGATGAGCCAGGCAG
>JACDAU010000536.1 GCA_013695265.1 Chloroflexia bacterium | reverse complement strand
GCCTATGACTATCCGTATAACCGACCGCTCTACCTGCTCTGGTCCCGCCTTCGTAAGAGCAAGGAGTTGTAGTTCTGAGCCCGCCCGGACTGCGATCATTGGTTGCCGCGCTCGATGAAGCCTCGTTTCCGGATCCACTGCCAGAGAAACCGGTTACTGGCGTAAACGCGGATACACGGCGTCTTCAGCCGGGAGAAATCTTCGTCGCCTTGCCCGGAAATCACGTCGACGGCGCTCGCTTTGTGAGGGATGCTGTGCGTTTGGGCGCCGCCGCGATCGTGACTCAGTCTTCCGACCACGTGGACAGTATCGTCCCGCTGGTGCGCGTGCGCGACGCGCGCACGGCGCTGAGCCGGCTCGCCGCGACGTACTGGAATAACCCAAGCCGCGAGCTGCGCGTTGTGGGCATTACCGGCACGGACGGCAAAACAACGACGACGTTCCTCACGGCGGCTGTGCTGGAAGGAGGTGGTCACTCCACCGGATACGTCAGCACGGTCGATCTGAAGATCGGGCGGCGGCGGCTATCAAACCCTGATCGGACAACCACGCCTCAACCGCCGGAGTTACACCGCCGCTTGCGCGAGATGGTCGACGCAGGTAATACGCACGCCGTGGTCGAGAGCTCATCGCACGGGCTGCGGCTATCCCGCCTGAACGACGTTGCGTACGACGTTGCGGTAATGACGAACGTCACGAGTGAGCATCTGGAACTGCACGGGACAGTCGAGCAGTATCGGCTGGACAAGGCACGCCTTTTTACGATGCTGGGCAGGAGCTACGACAAGGGCGTTGAGCGGGTGGGCGTCGTGAATGCCGACGATCCCAGCGCCGACCTGTTTCTGCGCGCGACCGCAGGCCCGACGCTGACGTATGGCACGTACCGGCACGCCGATGTGGTAGCCGAGGATATACGCCAGACACCTGAGGGCATCCGTTTCAAGGTTCGGCATCAGCAGGCTCGCGAAGAGGTGCTGCTTCCCCTGCTGGGAGCGTACAATGTCTACAACGCGCTCGCGGCGGCCTGCGTGGGCATCTGGAAGGGGATACCTCTCGCGTCTGTCCTGCGAGCGCTGGAGGGCTTCACAGGCGTTCCTGGACGGATGCAGCGCATCGATGTGGGGCAGCCCTTCGGCGTCGTCGTCGATTACGCGCATACTGCCGACGCTCTGGAGAAAGCCTTACGAACTCTTCGGCCCGCAACGAGCGGGAAGCTGATCGTCGTGTTCGGCAGCGCGGGTGAGCGCGACCGTGCGAAGCGACCGGCGATGGGCGCGGTCGCCCAGGCCTGGGCCGACTACACGATTTTGACAAATGAAGACCCGCGCGGCGAGGATGAGCTCGCGATACTGCGCGAGATCGCGGCGGGCGCCGAGCGGGAGGGCGGGCTGGAGTGCAGAGACTTCGCCCTCGTATCCGACCGCCAGGAGGCGATTCACGCGGCGTTTGAGCGATCTGAGGCAGGCGACATAGTCTTGCTTGCCGGCAAGGGACACGAAACATCCATCGAGCTCGCTGATCGCTCGCTGCCCTGGAGCGACGCTGACGCCGCTCGAGTCGCGCTGCGCTCGTTCTCATAGCGCCGGGAGGATATTGGCCTGACCTATTGGGCGCTGGCGATTAGCGCTATTCTTGCGACTTGGACGGTTGACGGACCAGCAGGTGCAGATCCCGGAGCTGGCGTTCGTCTACGCGTGCTGGGGCACCGAGCATGAGATCGACTCCGGTTTGATTCTTCGGGAAGGGGATCACCTCACGGATGTTTGGCTCACCAGCGAGCAACATTATCCAGCGGTCGATGCCCGGTGCGATTCCCCCGTGCGGAGGTGCGCCGTACTCGAACGCGCGTAGCAGATGTCCGAACCGCGCCTCGATCTCCTCATCAGAATAGTTCATAAGCCGGAACACGTCTGCCTGCACCTCGCGGCGATGGATGCGGATGCTTCCACTCCCAAGCTCATAGCCGTTACAAACGATGTCGTACGCCTCGGCCTTTGCGTCCTCCGGCCGGGTACGCAGCAGCTCCTCCTGGCCCGGAATGGGCGCTGTGAATGGGTGGTGGGAGGCGTCCCATCGATCCTCGTCCGCGTTCCACTCGAACAGCGGCGGCTCAACAATCCACGCGTATGCCAACACCGCAGTGTCTGTCAGGTCAAGTGTCTCACCCAGGTGGCTCCGTAGCCGACCCAGCACATCGAGAGCAACGGGCCGCTGGTCTGCCACGAGGAGCAAGAGGTCGCCATTGCCTGCGCCCAGCGTTGCCGTCAGCGCTGAAAGTTCTTTGGAAGACAGGAACTTTGCAACAGGTGAACGGTAGCCCTCGCCGCCCTTCTCGGTGTTTTCCACGGCGATCCATACCAGTCCCTTGGCCCCAAAGCTCTGCGCCATCGCGGTAAGCTCGTCAATCTGCTTGCGGGTGAACGTGGATGCACCCGGAACGCTGATTCCCCGGATTGTTCCGCCGCTCTTTGCGGTGCTTGAGAACACCTTGAACCCGCTCTGGGCCACCAGCGAGGTGACATCGTGGATTTCCATCTCGAAGCGCATGTCCGGCTTGTCCGTGCCATACCGGTCCATCGACTCCTGAAACGAGAGGCGGGGAAAGGGCTTGGTCTGGATCGTCTTTGCCGTTACAGTTTCGGTCAACTGGATGAAAAGGTCTTCGGCGAGCCGGAGTACGTCCTCCTGGTTGACGAACGACATCTCCAGGTCGAGCTGCGTGAACTCCGGCTGCCGGTCGGCGCGCAAGTCTTCGTCGCGGAAACAGCGGGCGATCTGGAAATACCGCTCCACGCCCGCGACCATTAGCAATTGTTTGAGTTGCTGCGGCGATTGTGGTAGCGCATAGAACTCAGCTGCATGTACCCTGCTGGGCACGAGGTAATCGCGGGCGCCCTCCGGTGTGCTCTTCATCAGGATCGGTGTCTCGATTTCAAGGAAGTCCCGCTCGGAGAGGAAGTCGCGGATGAACTTCACGGTCCGGTGGCGCAGCTCCATATTGCGGAGCATCCCCGGACGACGGAGATCGAGATACCGGTACTTCAGTCGAATGGACTCATCGGGCAACGAGTCGTCGGAGATCTCAAACGGCAGTGGCGCGGCGGCGTTCAACACCTCCAGGGCCTCCGCGGCAAGCTCGATCTCACCGGTGGCCATTCTCGCGTTTTCCGTACCTGCCGGACGGAGGCGCACCGTGCCGGTCACTGCGACCACCCACTCGCTTCGGGTCGAATCCGCGATGCGGAACGCCTTGATATTCTCGGGATTGAACACCGTTTGCGTTCTGCCCCAGCGATCGCGGATGTCCAGAAACAAGACGCCACCGTGATCGCGTCTGCTGTTCACCCAGCCTTGCAGCGTGACTCTGCGCCCCTCGTCGGCACGTGTTAGCTCACCGCACGTCACCTCTTTGCCCACGTTCCCTCCAGGTCTCTAGCGGTGTGCTGGGGCGGTTGTCCCCTTCACTGCGGCCCATATCCCATCGAGTTCCTCTGGTGAGAAGTCCCGAATATACTTGCCCCGTTCATGAACTCGCTGTTCCAGTTCCCGAAACCGGCGCTCGAACTTCAGGGTGGCGCGTCGAAGCGCCTCTTCCGCCTCGAGGGTTTGGAAGCGGGCCCAGTTCACGAGCACGAAGAAGAGATCGCCCAGCTCCTCCAGGCGATCGTCGGGGTGTGCCTCCTCGACCTCCCGGATCTCCTCGCGAACCTTTTGCCATACCTCGGCGGAGTCGCGCCAGTCGAACCCAGTTTTCGCCGCACGGCTGCTGATCATCTGCGCTCGAGCGAGGGCAGGGAGCGCTGTTGGAACCCCATCGAGGGCCGACGGGCGGGACTCGCCACGGTCTATGCGCTCCTCGCTCTTGATCCTCGCCCAGTTCGCGAGCACGTCCGATGCGGTGTGCGCCTCCAGATCGCCGAAGACGTGTGGGTGCCGCCGAACCAGCTTCGCAGAGAGACCGCGCACAACATCACCGATGTCGAAGTCGCTGTCCGAGTGCGCGATCTCGCTTTGCAGACAGACCTGCATCAGCACGTCACCCAACTCCTCCTCGAAGGCACGCAGATCACCTGTATCGAGCGCCTCGACCGCTTCATATGCCTCCTCAAGCATGTTTCGCTTGATCGAGTCGTGTGTCTGTTCGCGATCCCACGGACAGCCTCCCGTCCCCCGCAGTTTCGCGACGATGTGCGTGAGCTGGTAGAAGTGTGTGCCTGGCTCATCCAGCGGAAGCGGCGGGACATAGAGCGTGGTCAGGTGGTCCACAGGCGCTCCGCGGTCGAGGTCTTCCAGCGCCACCCTGGACGGCAGCTCACCCAGACCGGCGCGGACTAGCTGCACCGGCCACGCTGGCGGGTAGTTCGCCAGCAGGAAGCCTTTCACGGCCGCGGCAAGCCCGTGTTGCCAGATGCCCGTAATGAGCATGGGTAGCGTCGGGTTCATGAACTGTGACACCGTACTCGGGCGCTGCTCCAGCAAGTATGCCAGCTCCGGCGCATCCACGGTCTGAAGGCCATCGCCGATGGGGTCGATGCCGAGTTCGACAAACGCCGCCTCCAGAGCGGAAACACCGGGGAAGATTGAAAGCACGACTCCAGCCTCACGCGCACGCTCGCGCAGGAGGAGGACGGAGTGTTCCCCGGTTGCTGGGCTGCCGGGTACGGCATATACCACCTCATGGGATGGGTCGTCAAGCGCAGTTTGCACGAGTGTGGCGGCGATCTGCTCGTAAACTTCGTCCACGGTTGGCAGGGTGTTGTAGAGGTGATCGAAGCTGTGCTGCCGCTCGCCGAGCGCCAACGCCTGCACCGTTGGGTGTCGAGTGGTCCGCAGGTATACTGCCGCTGCTGAAGCCAGCTTCTGGCTTGCGCCCACGGTGAGGAGCGAGGGGTCGCCGGGCCCGAGCCCGATAACGGTGAGGCGCGGTTCGTTGACATCACTCATCCACGACCGTCCTCCTCGCCGTCCAGCCGGAGCACGGCCATGAACGCCTCTTGCGGAATCTGGACGTTACCGACCGTTTTCATCCGCGCTTTGCCGGCTCGCTGCTTTTCCAGGAGCTTGCGCTTACGGGTGATATCCCCGCCGTAGCACTTGGAGATGACGTTCTTTCGCATCGCACGGATCGTCTCTCTGCTGATGACCTTCTGTCCAATCGCCGCCTGAACGGGTATTTCAAACATCTGCCGGGGGATCAACTCACGCAGCCGCTCGACCAGCACCTTCCCACGGTTATACGCCTGATCACGGTGGACGATGAGCGAGAGCGCATCCACGGGCTGAGCGTTGACCAGTACGTCCAGCTTCACCAAATCAGCGGATCGATACTCCCCGAAACTGTAGTCAAGCGACGCATAGCCCTGCGTCCGCGACTTGAGCTGGTCGTAGAAATCCGAGACGATCTCGCTGAGTGGAATGTCATACGTCAGGAGGACCCGGCTTTCGTCCAGGTACTCCATCTTCGAGAACTCGCCCCGCCGCTTGGACACGAGCTCCATCACGGTGCCGATGTGGTTCGAGGGGGCAACGACGGAGATCTGCATCCAGGGCTCGAGCACGCGCCGGGTCCGCTGCGGCGTCGGCATATCCGTCGGGTTATGCACCGCGGCCGTCTTCCCGTCCGTCGTCTCGACTTGGTACTCCACGCTGGGCGCGGTGGTCAGCAGGTCGAGGTCGTACTCACGCTCCAGTCGTTCCTGCACGATCTCCATGTGCAACAAACCGAGAAACCCCGCGCGAAACCCAAATCCGAGCGCGCCGCTCGTTTCCGGCTCGTACGTGAGCGACGCATCGTTGAGCGTCAACTTCTCCAGCGCGTCGCGCAGCACCGGATAGTCCTCACCGTTGACCGGAAAGATACCAGCGAACACCATCGGTTTCACCGGCTGATAGCCCTGGAGTGGTTCTTCAGAGCCGCCGCGCTCAAGCGTAATGGTGTCCCCGACCCGGCAATCCCCGACGACCTTCAGGCCCGTGGCGATGTACCCGACCTCGCCCGTGCCGAGATCGTCGGCGGAACGGAGGGATGGGATGAAGTAACCCAGCTCGGCGGCCTCGGTCAGCTTGTTGTTTGAAAGCATGCGCAGCCGGTCGCCACGGCGGACCCGGCCATCCACAACCCGAACGTACGCAATGACCCCTTTATACGGGTCGTAGTGCGAGTCGAAGATCAGCGCGCGCAGGGGAGCGTCCGGCGTGCCGGACGGAGGCGGGACTCGTCGGACGATCGCCTCAAGAACCTCGCGGGCACCCGCGCCAGTCTTCGCTGACGCCGGGATGATATCCTCGGCGGGCAAACCGACAACTCGCTCAATTTCGCCAGATACCGCCGCGACATCTGCGCTGGGAAGGTCGATCTTGTTCACGACCGGGATGATCTCCAGGTCCGAACCAAGCGCGAGGTAGACGTTCGCCAGCGTTTGAGCCTGGATGCCCTGGGTGGCGTCCACGACGAGGACCGCTCCCTCACACGCCGCGAGACTCCGACTGACCTCGTAGGAAAAGTCGACGTGGCCCGGTGTATCGATAAGATTCAGCTCGTATGTTTCAGCGTCGCTGGCGGTGTATTGCATGCGTACGGCGCGCGCCTTGATCGTAATGCCCTTCTCTCGCTCCAGATCCATGGAATCCAGGAGTTGCTCCTTCATGTCGCGCTCCGAGACCGTACCCGTCATCTGGAGGAGCCGGTCGGCCAGCGTCGACTTTCCGTGGTCGATGTGGGCGATTATCGAGAAATTGCGGATGTGATCTTGAAGCAAGTCTGTCCTTACGCTTTGCACCGGGTAACTGGCACTAGTTAACCGTGTGGTGGGCATGAGCGTCAAGTTGCCGCCACCACTGGTGCTTTGCTATACTCGCCGTATGAGCAGACAACACCAGCGGACAACCGAGAACAAGCACAAAGTCGACAAGCGGCACCGTACCTCCGAGGAGCGCAGGGAACGCAATCAGGCGGCGAAGAGCCGCGCGCGCACCCTCGTGACAAAGGCACGGCGAACGATCGGCGCCGGCGAGACAACAACAGCCAATCAGGAGATTCGGGCCGCGATCAGCGCGCTCGACTCGGCAGCCTCGAAGGGGATCATTCACCGCAACAATGCCGCCCGACGGAAGAGCCGTCTGATGCGGGCACTCGCGAAGGCAACGCAGCCCGCGTAGGCCTCACAATCTCCGTTCGCAGGCGTTGACGACTAGCAGTTCCAGGGCCGAGTCCAACTCGGCCTTTCCGGTTTTAGACCGGAAGTCGAGGTCCATAAGGGCCGCGAGCACCCGCTGTGGCTCCTTCGGCTGAAACGAGCGGAGCGCGGTGGTTGCCTTGCGGGCAGAGTACGGCTTCATGCCCGTCGCCTTTGCCAGTTGATCCGGTCCGACTTTCCGGTTGTCGTCGGCGAGCACGAGATTCCGGATTTGAGATGCGATAGCGCCGATCACCATCTGCGTGGGCTGGCCGCGCTCGCGCAGGGCGCGCAGGGACTGCATTGCAGCCAGGGTTTTACGCGCGTAAATGGCGTCCGTCAGATCCCAGACGACGATTTCCAGTGGCATGTCCACCAGAGAGCGCACATCGTGCGCAGTGATGAGCTTGTCGTCCGCCTTGTACGTGAGCAGTTTCTCCAGTTCGGTTTGCAGCCGTGACGGTTGTTCACCGACCGCTTCCGTCAGCAGGTCAGCGGCATCCTGGTCCAGCGTTGCGCCATGTTGTCGAGCATAAGCAATGACATATCCCTGAAGATCCCTTCTCTCAGGAAAGCTATATTCCTCAAGTGCACCACTCTCGCGCAGAGCCTTCGCAACCAGGCTAGCACCCAGCTTACGGCGTTCGACGACGATCAGCACCGTGGACGCGGGAACTTCCGGCAGGTAGCCTTTTAGGTCTTTTGCGAAGGTGGCAGCGGCACCTTTTTCCGGTGCATTTTCGCCGTCCTTTTCGGAGAAGCGGCTGAGCAGCCCCTTCACGACCACCACGCGCTCTTCTCCCATAAACGGGAACGCGTCACACGCGTCGCGCAGCCTGGGGAGGGTCAGGTCAGCGCCATCAAGTTCGGAGAGGTTGAATGCGGCCAGTTCGCCCGGTGCGTGCTTGTCCACAAGCTGCCGAAGCCGGGCGGAGAGACGGGCGTTATCGTCGCCGCAGAGGGTGATCACCATTTGTGCGGAACTCCAGACAAAGTAGTACCCCGCGGAGCCAACCAGCAGCCTCGTTTTGAACCTGCCTGTGCAGGTGGGCGCCTACCTCGAAACGTCAGCGTTACTCTAGTCGGGCCAGAAGCCCCTCGTGCTTACGCGGGTTCCGGGAGATCAGCTCCCAAGTTTTGAGTGTTGGTTCAAAACTTCAGTGGCGCTGGTGGCATACCAACGGGGTGCCACTTAGAGAGTAGCAAGATCCGGAGCGCTTTTCAAGGGTACTGGCGTTGAGGAAAAGTGAGGAGGCCGCTAACCAACCCAGCAAGCGGCCCCTACGGGGAGCGGGTGACGGGAATCGAACCCGTGCCAAGTGCTTGGAAGGCACCTATGATACCATTTCACCACACCCGCTCGCGGTCGGGGTGAGAGGATTTGAACCTCCGACCTCACGCTCCCAAAGCGCGCGCGCTACCCCTGCGCCACACCCCGCTCTCCGTGATTATACCAGTCGGGCCGCCTCGCTGTTCAAATGCCGGACCGCTGCCTGGCTGCACTGAACACCCGGCGTCCTGTCAGTCGCAACGTCTTCCATCGACGCGTCGGCTCACTCGCGTTGTTGCCGACTTCCTCGACGGGCGTAACGGAACAGGGGAGCGGCTGGCACCGGAGTTGCAGGGCAGACCGTTATTGTTGGGGGAGTAGCCACCCGCACGGGCTGGTCGGTCGTCAACACGGGGTCTCACAACCCTCGGTTGACCGGTAGGTGCCTATCGATCAGGGCACTGATGGCAAGACCTGTAAGACGCCTATCGGTGTCGTGGCTCCTAACCATAACACCGCCAGGGCCAACCTGCAAAGCGAGGCTTTATAATGTCCGCTACCACTCTCGGTTGGATCGGCTTTAACCTCTTCGTAGTGGCGCTGCTGGCGATCGACTTGGGCATCGTCAACCGCAAGACACACGTGGTCTCCGTCCGGGAGGCGAGTGTCTGGGTCGGGATTTGGATCACTCTGGCGGTGGCGTTCGGGGTCGGGCTCTATATCATTCGTGGCCCGGATCCGGCGCTCGAGTACTTCACCGGCTACATCATTGAGTACACGCTCAGCGTGGATAACATCTTTGTGTTCGTGCTGATTTTCTCCTATTTCGCGGTTCCCGCCGCTCACCAGCACCGCGTTCTTTTCTGGGGCATTCTCGGGGCACTGGTGATGCGAGGCGCAATGATCGTCGCGGGTGCGGCGCTAATAACGCGGTTTCACTGGATCATCTACTTTTTCGGTGGATTTCTGATCGTCACAGGCATCCGCATGGCTGTGCGTCGCGACGTTGAAGTTCATCCCGAGCGTAACCCACTTATAAAGGCGGTACGCCGCATCCTGCCGGTCACTGAAGACTACGACGGGCACCACTTCTTCGTCCGGCGCGATGGCATCCGGATGGTGACTCCGCTCTTCGTTGTGCTGGTCATGATTGAGAGCACCGATCTCGTGTTCGCCCTTGACTCAATACCGGCGATCTTCGCGGTCACGAGGGATCCGTTTATCGTGTATACCTCGAATGTCTTCGCCATTCTGGGGCTGCGATCACTGTACTTCGTGCTCCGGGGGGCGATGCGAAAATTCCATTACCTCCAGTTCTCGCTAGCGGCGGTGCTCTGCTTTGTCGGCACGAAGATGGTGCTGACCGATGTGTACGAGATACCAATCGCTCTGTCGCTGCTGGTGATCGTTGCCCTGATCGGGTTCGGAGTGGGCGCGTCGATCATCCGCGACCGGCGGCGGCCGACACCGCTCTCGAATGGCAAGTGAGGCAAAAGCCGGTTGATTGCTTGCCTGTTTCAGCGTCGAAAGGGCACGACTTGCCGTGCCGCTACCCACAGGAGAGTATCGGCAATTCTCCGGCCTGGGTATGAGGGTCGCCGCCGAAAGCGAATCGGCATTACCCGAGCGGTCAGGCGAATGAGGCTTTCTACGACTGCCGAGATGATCGAGTTGGGAGGCATAAGTAACCGCGAAACCGATACAGGGCCAGCGTTATTACCGTCCTCAGTGCCTATGGATCGGGCGTCTTGTAGAGCACGGATTCGCCGTCCCGCCACACCTCCGTGAGCCTGCCGTTGAATGGATCTTCCACCGTTGTGCCGATCTCGACCTGGAGCTGACGCTCCATCTGCCCGTAGTACACGTATCGAATGTCGTACCGTCGGAAAAGCTCCTCCTGCTCAGAGGAAGGTATCTGCCCATACAAGCGCCGCACGTCGGTCTCGCGCCGGGCAATCTCGGCCAGCAGATCGGGCTGGCCGGCGTGCCACTGGCGCTCGTGGTTTGCCCATCCCAGGACAGTGGGGCGACCCGTGTAGGTGGCGAGCCGTGCGTATAGGCTGTACGCACCACCCGTCGCCTCGAGCACCACATCGCTGGACGCCGAGTTTCTGCGGAGCCACGCAGCAGTGGCGTACGCTCCGGCGTCCCGCGTGTGTAAGAACGCCGTGCCGTGCAAACCGTCCCTCCCGCCTTCCATCCTCGCGCGCACGCCACCGAAGGTCGTGATGAGAGATGCCAGCAGGGCGCAAACGACGAGGATGATACTGGGAACGGTGGTTCGGTGGCCGCGAAACCCCAGTGAAAGCCGAGACACGGCAGCGGCCAGCAGCACGGCCAGAGCGACGCCGAGTACCTGCCACGCCTGAAAGTAAAACTTGAATACGGTGTTCATTCGGTTCTCGAACACATCCCGCAGGTACACCAGCTCGGGCAAGAGCACGAGTCCCCAACCAATCGCCGCAAGGAGAAACGCCCACCGCACCACCGGGGCACGCTCCCGTGTGCCGAGAAGGATGCAGGACAGGATCAGTGGCGCGAGCGACAGCACAGGGGCATCCAGTACGAAGGTAGCGAGTAGCGCCGGCGCGGCCCAGGCGAGCACCGTCGCGAAGTTCCGCCTGCCAAGGTGGCGTGTGTATGGCAGGAGCACGATCAGGCTCAGAACGAGCTGCACGCCCCACATACGCAGGAACTCCACCGCATCGGTGCGCTCCCACCACACGGGCGCAAGGTACCGGCCCAACGTGCGGAGCAACGGGATGCTGGCCACCCGTGGCGGGATCTGCGCGTTGCGGTCAACAGGCGGCTCGAACTCGAGCACGAACGGCAGGCTCGCTAAAACAGCCATCACGACCAGAACGCTGAGCACCAGCACCGTCACCCGTGAGCGAGCCTTCTGGATAGGGTGCGAGCCAGCAAGCAACACACTGCCCATCGCAAGGGCCGCGATGACGGGCACGTCCCAGCTGTTCGTCATATAAAGCCACCCGGTCAGCACACCGGTCGCGGCGGCCCCGGCCAGGAGCTGCCGTCGTGGCCGGTTCAGATACAACACGAGGGAAAGGGAACTGGCAAGACCGAGTGCGAAGAGCGGCATCGCCAGCACGTGCGGATGCAGATCGCCGAGCAGAAAGCTATACGCCGGGAACTCGTTGATGGTATCCCCCGGTGCGCGGTCATCAATCACACGCGTCGCAGCGAAGAAGAGGCCGAAGAAGTCGCCTTCCTGTCCTTCGCGGAGCGCAGTCCAGCTCTGGCTCGCGGCCTCCGGATTGCCGAGGAACAGCACAAGGAGCGGCGCAAGCGCGGCTGCCACGATCCGGCTGCTCGGTCGGCCATTGCTCGCGGCGGCGGCGTTGTACCCCGTTCCGGCGAGGCAGAGGAGCGTCACCGCGAACGTACCTGCGAGCGCGAGATTGAACGCGACGGGCAGGGCGACGGCGGAGAGAAGTGCGAGAAACGCCTGCGCGAAGAAGCCGAAGTAGTAATAGTTTACGGCGTGCCCGGAGAGCCAGAGGTCCGGCGGCGGCATCTGGCGCGCGGACATGCTAGCCTGGAGAAACATGTACTCCATCGGCTTTTCCGTGTCGACGATCTCCGGGGAGTAGCTGCGCAGCAGGACGAACCCGAAGAATGCCGCGGCGAAGAGGCACTCGACCGCGAGGATGTACCGCTTGCGCTCGCGAAAAAAAACGATCCAGGCACGCAGATAACCGCCCCGGTGCGTCGCAAGCAACCCGATACCCACCAGCGCCAGCGCGCTCACTGCCATGCGCGCGGAGCCTGCACCGAACGGCGTCACCGAGAGCGAGGCGGCAAGCCACGCGCCCCATGCTGCGACGAACCAGCCCACGGCTTTGGAGAGAGTGTAGCCTCGATCGGGCAGGGAGCGAAACACGAGACCACTGAGCGGTAGCGCGACAAGTCCGAGGATCTCCAGGCACAGCCACCACCGGATGGCGTTAACCAAGGGGGGCGCTCGGCCCAGTGGCTTGCGGCAGCTTCCACCGCCAGGACGGCAGAACTTCGTAGATAATCACACCCTGCCTTTGATAGACCGTGCGCACGGTCTCACCCTTCATGCGCTCAAACTTTGCGAGCCCCGCTGTGGAGGCATACCGCTCGGGCGTGGGCTCCCCTGCGAATTCGTGCAACCGCTCGACCGGCCCCACGTAGATGTACCGGATGCCATACCGGGAGATCACCTCCAGCGCTCGCTGCGGGTCAGGCGAGTTATAGAGGTCGCGGACATCCCGGTTGCGCTGTGCGACCGGCTCAGGGTAGCGCTGCTGGCCCTCGTGATTATCCCAGCCGACCACGGCCGGTTGGCCGGTGAACATGGAGATGCGGCCGCCGTTGCCACGGTATGGGCCGATGGCGGCCTCGGCGAACGGGTGCGGCGCCGTGATGTTCGCCCGCATCCACTGGATCGCGGCGTAGTCCTGCGCGAAGTTCTCGGGCCGTCCCGACTCGTTTGGGAGGCTCGCGGTGCGCAAAAACGCCTCGCCATCGAGAGTGCGTCCAGGTGGAGGCTCGGGGAAGCGCTGTCGCAGGCGAACCGCGCCACCGTACGCCGGATAGACGAGTGAGCACGCGAGCAGCACGGTCGCAATTGAAACCGGCAGACTGCGCCTGAGCAAGCCACGCGTCTCCGTGAACGTCAGATACACGAGTCCGGCGCAACCGAGCGCGAGCAGAATCCAGCTCTGGAGGCCGAACTTGAAGATCGTGTTCATCCGATAGGCTGCCCCTCCGTCGTTGAAGTCGCGGAGGTAGAGGACCTCGATGCCGACCCAGATGAAGAGGCCACCCGCCGCGAGGGCCGTCCAGATGAGCGTCGCAGACGCACTCCGGTTGCGCCAGCCGGTGTACAGCATCAGGCCGAGCAGCGCGACGAGAAGCGCCAGCACCCCATGGCCCTGTGCCGCGGCGAGCAGGACGATCACCGCCGCACCCGCCACGAGCAGGCGGCCCAGATTCGATCGCCAGCTTTGCACCACGCAGTACCACGCCACAAGGTACAGAAACAGGCCGAGCAACACCAGGAAGACCGGCAGGGGCGTCGGCGTCGTCACTCGCCCCACCTCGCCGTAGAAGCTCTTGAAAGCCAAAAAGAATGGCGCGAAGCCGCCGGCGCCGACGAGCACAAAGAGCCCAGAAGTGCCCGCGAGATGCGCGGCGTTGCGCAGCGGGCGTCTACTGGCGCCGAGCCAGTAGTACGCGAGCGCCAAAAGGAAGAGTCCGGCATATGCGGGGGTATCCCACGGGTTCGTGGTGGCGATCGCTCCCGCAAGCAGTCCGCCCACCGCCGTTGCGAGGTACACCGCATGAGAGGGGAGGTTGCCGCGCGCGCCGACGAGGAGCACGCCGAGACTCAACAGCGTCAGCCCGAGCGGCATCGCGAGCATGTGCGCGTGCAGGTCGCCATACAGATACGTGAAGAATGGAAACTCATTGATGAAGTTTTGCTCCGGCAGGAGGCGCGTGCTGCGCCAGAAGTCGAACCCCTCTGCCAACCGGGGGAGCGTCTCGGCCATCGTCGACCAGCCGACGCGCAGGGCGCCAGGCAGATCCCCATCACGCAGCAGCGTTCGTGCTTCCGATTTGCTCAGTGGCTCCAGGACCTGCACGGCGCCGTCCAGGTTGCCGATGAGCAACAGCAAGCCGAGCGAGGCGCCACCTACAACAACGCCGGCCCGTCGGCCAAGTCCACGAGCCAAGGTGTAACCAATCCCCGCTGCGAGTGTGCCCGTGAGCGCGAGCACGGTCGCTACCGCGAGATTGAAGCCGTACTGTGGTCCAACTGAACTCAGCCGCATCAGCGTCGTGACAAGCCATTGGCCGAAATAATAGTAGTTAATGTACCCGCCGGAGAACCACGGGTCGTAGGGCGGCAACTCGGTAGATCGTAAGATCCCGTTGATGAACGCCAGTTCCATGGGCTTCTCGCCACCCCAGTAGGGCTGCCACAGATCCGGGTTCGCGGCGCGCAGAAAGAGACCCAGACCGAACAGGACGAGGAAGAGCGCCTCGAAGCACGCGATCGTTGATCCGACCGCGCGCAGATCCGCCCGCAGCTCGGTGCGCGATCGGAACGCGAGCACGAGCGCGACGGCCAAAAGCACCACGAGCACAAGCCACGCCGCCCAGGGAGTAGCAGGGAGCGCTCCAAGGGAGGCCAGAAGCCAGGACAACCACCCGACCAGGAGCAGTCCAAGCACCCGGCTCAGTACCCATCCCGCATCTGGCAGCGGGCGCAGCAGGCCGCGCAGCAGCAGCCACGCCATGCCCGCAAGCACCTCCAGGACCAGCAACCACGCGATGATTGACGTAATGCCGCGATTCCAAGTGCCCTGGAAGTAATCCGTGCCAGTCACTGCCGAGTCCCGGTACGGAGCGAGCAGCAGGCTCTTCTCGGTGCTGCCCTGCCGCGTAGCCTCCCACGGCGCTTCCCGTGCCTCCACGAAGAGGGCGTCAAACTCCCACTGCTGGAGGTCGCGCTCCTTCTTGAAGATGAGCACCTGCGGATGATCGTACACCGCGACATTGTCGTCCGAGCCGGTATCGTCGATCCGAGCACCGCCCAGTCCGGGGCCGTCCTCGAACACGGCGACCCGCCGAAACCCCAGGCGCTCCTCAAAGAGCAGGTCGAAGTACCGAGTCGCCACCGCGTACCGCCATGGCGACTTTGGCACGGTGGCCCACAGGCGTGGCGTCGGCAGCACTATATAATCCGCCGCGGTCAGCATGTCCTGTATCGCGAAGAGCCGCTGATCCGGCGAGAGGTCCTCGTATGTGTCGACCTGAAGGTATTCATACGTGTCGGCGTCCTGGCCGGGCAATGCATAGGGTAGACGCTCATCCCACGCCTCGTGCGCCAGCGTCGAACCCGGCTCAGCGTTCGCGTAGATCCACTCTGAAGCCTGAATCCAGTTGTGCGGACGGGTGTAGATGCTGCTCCAGGCAATTGTCCAGAGCACCGATCCACTGAGCACGGCGCCGATCGCGAGCAGCGCGAGCCGGGCACGGAGGGGATGCAACGGAGCACGCCGACGTCCGCCTGCCCACAAGTGCGCGTGCCACGTCCACAACGCGGCAGACACCAGCAGGAGAAGCGCGGGGGTGACCGGCAGCATGTAGCGCAGCCACTTCGCTTCAAGCGCGAGGATGGAGAGCGAGTACGGAGCGATCCAGCCGAAAAGCAACGCGCAGCGCACGTCGCGCCGGACGACCGCCCGGTACCCGCCCCAGATGCTTCCCGCCACCACCGCAGCGCCGAGTGGCAACCCCACGCCCCAGCGAGCGTATTGCCCCAAGTGGTACCAGCCTGGGATGGTGCCGATGTACTGTCGGGTGAATGGCACGTCCGTGATGCCGCGTTGGATGCGGCTTTCGGCGAGGATGTTTTCGATATACGTCCGGATATCCAGAACGGCGTACGGCTCGAAGACCGCCCATGTGGCGACGGAGACCGCCCCGGCGACAACGGCAAGCCGTCCCGCGCGGACGAGGCGTTGCTGGATGCTTCGCCACCCGGTCGCACCGACTTGGGACTGCACCGCGTACCCCCCGGTGTACAACAGGAGCAACGCGGCGGGCACGAATGCGGCCGCACTTGGCTTCGTCGCCACGGCCAGGCCGAGCAGGAGGCCGGCGTACAGTACCGCGCGTCCGTTGCGGTCCTGCAACGCTCGGACCACCTGGAGAAGCGCCGCAGTGAGGAAGAGCGTCATGATCGGCTCGGCGACGTAGAAATGACTGAACTGCACCTGCAGCACGGTCGCGGCGGACAGGGCGGCGGCCAGCAAGCCGGCCCGGCGGCTGAAAAGTCGCACCCCGAGCAGATACACGCAAACGATCGTCAGCAGGTCGGCAAGTGCCGCGAGTGGCCTTCCGACCTGATACAGCCCCGCAAACTCCGCGTATTGGTCCCCAGCGACGACGACAACCAAAGACGAGATCGCCTTGAGGCCATACACCAGCAGGGTGCCGTAGGAGTAGCTGAGATAGCCGTCCGCGCCGTCCGACCGGCGTGGGTTCATGGAACTGTTCTCGGCGTCGAGCAAGGCGGACGATGGTCCCGTCCATTGCAGGCGCTCTGCCGTCACATCATAGATGTGGCGCTCGTCGGGGTGTGCCATGTAGCCACCGTCCCACCCGATACCCATGAGGCGGGGGACAGCGGCGAGCAGCAGAATGACAAGCAGGAAGGCCGATGGTGCACGGCTCCTTGAGGCGGCGGCTTTTGCGGTCTGTACAAACATCGGTGCGACATTGTAGCATGCCACTTATGCCCGAACGCCCCGCCCTCCTCTTCTTCGGCGCCTCCGACTTCGCCGTGCCAACCTTGCACGCCCTGAACAGTGACGGCTACGCCCTTCGCGCCGTATACACGCAGCCAGACCGGCCCGCCGGGCGCGGTCGCCGCGTGCAGTCCACACCAGTCGCGATCGCGGCCCGTGCGCTTGGCCTGCCGCTGGAACAACCGGCGCGCCTTCGCACGCCGGAAGTCCTCGACCGCCTCGCGGCGTATGAGCCGGACGTGGTCGTGCTCGCGTCATACGGCCTGCTCGTGCCGCCGCAGGCGCTTGCGGTGCCGCGACTGGGATGGCTCAATGTGCATCCCTCGCTGCTGCCGGCGTATCGTGGAGCGTCGCCCGTTGCCGCGCCGATCCTCGCGGGCGAGGAAGAGACAGGGGTGTCGATTTTTCTGATGCGGGCGGGGCTCGACGATGGTCCGCTGCTGTCGCAAAGACGCGTTCCGGTCGACGCAAACGAGACGGCGGGCGAGTTGACCGGCCGGCTGGCAGAACTCGGAGCGGATGTCCTCCTCGATACCCTCCGGCGCTGGTCCGACGGAGTTGTGACCCCGGCAGAACAAGACCACGCGCTGGCGACGTACGCGTCGAAGCTCTCCCGCGAGGCGGCGCGACTCGACTGGTCGGAGTCGGCCGAACATCTGGCACGGCGGGTCCGCGCCTACAACCCCTGGCCGATGGCGCACACGCACTGGAAGGGCGAGCGGCTGCGCGTCCTGCGCGCGCACTCGGACGCGTCATTGGGGGAAGGCGCTGGGGAAACGTTCACCACCCCGGACACGCGCCTGCCCGCAGTGGGGACCGGCGACGGCGCGCTTGTGCTGGAGCAGGTGCAGGTAGCGGGCGGGAGGGCTATCGACGGAAGGGCTTTCCTGGCGGGACATGCGGACTGGACAGGCTCGCGGGTCGGCGAGGTGGGCTAGCATCGGGACATGCGCCAGCAGGCGGCGTGCGAGCGAACTCTAGCCAGTTGTCTGCGTTTGCGGCTCCCATGTGAGACTTGGACGGTCGCGCTCCAGAACGGCAACGTCTGCGGCGAGACCTTGGGAGATGAGGAATTCCCGGACACCTTGCTCCGCCAGGGTCTTTGTGTTGTTTGTGCGCGAGAGGTGTGCGAGCCAGTAGGTTTGGCGGCGGGCGGTCAGCGCGTCGGCGATAATCTCCGCCGACTGCCGGTTGGACAGGTGGCCGCTCTCGCTCAGTATTCGGCGCTTGAGGTGCCACGGGTAGGGACCGCCGATGAGGTGCTCCACATCGTGGTTCGCCTCGATCACGGCGAGATCCGCAAGCGTGATGGCTTCAAGCACCTGTCGTGTCCCGAAGCCGAGGTCCGTTGCAACCGCGACCCGAGCGCCGCCCACGCTCACGAGGTACCCGACGGGCTCTGCGGCGTCGTGACTCACGGGAAAGGACGCAACCTCGAAAGGACCGATACTCATGGCGTTCCCCGTCTTCAGCACCATAGAAGAGAAGCGCTTGCCAGGACTCGGGACGCGGCGCAAGGTGGCATCGTTCGCTACGACCGTTGTGCCGAATCGGCGAGCGAGCACGTCCACGCCACGGATGTGATCCGAGTGTTCGTGGCTGACAAGGATGGCGTCGAGGTCGCCGGGCAGCACCCCGCGCTCCCGCAGAAGCTGCACGAGCCGCGATGCCGAGAACCCGGCATCAACGAGCAACGCGCGGCCATCATTCTGGATAAGGATGCAATTGCCTGAGCTACCACTGCCCAGTGCTGTTACCTTGATCGTGATACGGCCTCCTGTTGCCCATCGGAATATAGCCCTCTCCGTGTTTGACTGTCAAACTGTTACCCAAATCGAGCGGGAATAACCGACACCTACGCGAAGCGCTGTGTTAGAATTCGTTCTTGAGGAGGGTTGAGGAGATGGGCCGTGTGCTCGCTATCGCGAACCAGAAGGGTGGGGTAGGCAAGACGACCACCGCGCTCAACTTGGGTGCCGCCCTCGCCGAACAGGGTCAGCGGGTGCTCCTGCTTGACTTTGATCCGCAGGCGAGCCTCACGGTATCGCTCGGATACCGGCCGGATGATTTGTCACCGACGGTGTATGACGTGCTCCACGCCGCCATTGCTGAGGAGAAAGCGCCGCGCCTGGCTGACGTGATCTTGCACAACCCGCACGGGCTTGATCTCGCGCCCTCGAACATTGAGCTGTCGCAGGGTGAACTCGATTTGTTCCGCGCGACGCTGGGCGAGCTGATCCTGCGGGAGATGTTAGAGCCAGTGCGCAAGGATTATGACACTATTATCATTGATTGCCAACCGTCGCTTGGTCTGTTGACGGTAAACGCGCTCGCTGCTGCTGATGCAGTGCTTATCCCGCTCCAGGCGGACTACCTCGCGATGAAGGGCGTCGATCTGCTGCTGCGCACCGTTTCGCAGGTGCAGCGCAAGCTTAACCGAAACCTGAAGGTGGAGGGCGTTCTGCTCACTATGGCCGATGCGCGTACCGTCCATTCGCGCGACGTTATCGCGAGCGCCCGCAGCGCGCTCGATGGAAGTGTCAGGGTTTTCGACACGGTGGTACGACTGAATGTGAAACTCAAGGAAGCGCCTATGACAGGTCAAAGCGTGCTCGCGTACGCCGGCGAAACACCGGCTGCAGCGGCGTATCGCAATTTGGCTGTCGAGGTGGATGGAGGCCGCGCATGAACCGAAGACCCAGGATGACCGCCGAGAATGCCCACGAGACGTTCACTTCCCTGACGAGCCTTCTGGCCCCCGTTGAGGTTGGCGCGGGTGACACACCCGAAGCCGGCGTGCTGGAGGTGGAGTTGGGCCGCATCCGGGCAAACCCCGCCCAGCCGCGACGCCCAGACTCAGCCGGTTTCTCCACCTCAAGTCTGAATGAACTTGCAGAGAATATTCGTCAGCACGGCATTCTCCAGCCACTGCTCGTCAAGGACACTGGCCGGTTCTATCAGATCGTCGCGGGGGAGCGCCGCTTCCGCGCTGCACAGATCATCGGGCTTGAGCGGGTTCCGGTACGCGTCATCGAACCCCGCGACGCACAGGAGGAACTGCAGATCGCCCTCGCTGAGAACTTGCAGCGCAAAAACCTTGGTCCTCTGGAGGAGGCTCTTGCCTTCCAGACGCTTATCCGGCGCTTCGGGCTGAGCTACCGCGACCTGGCGCATCTCGCCGGACGCAGTGCCGCACACGTCCATGGCCGCCTGCAACTCCTCAATCATGACGAGGTTCGCGAAGCAGTCGAGGCGAAGCGGATCGGCATCGCGGACGCGATCCACCTTGCGCGCGTACCCGACGAGGCACAGCGTCGGCAACTCCTCGCCGCAGTAGAAGACGGTGCACTCAAGGGGGCAGCGCTGCATCGGCAGGTTCAGGTATTCCTGGGCGAGATTTCGGAAGAGGACGCCGCGGCAGTGGCACAAGCAGCTACGGCTGCCTCTAGCCCCCTCGGTCTCGCTGGAGCGCTGGCTGCCGTCGAGAGCCTCGGGCCGAATCTGTCCGATGAGGAGCGTCAAACGCTGCACGCGCTCGCCGCGCACGCTGCGCAACGACTGAGCCTCCAGCTTGTGGAGTCGCCCGCGCCCACACCGGCGCGCGCGGAGCTCGACGAGCCCCGTCCGGCGCAGTCCTCGGGACCGGAGGCGCGCAAGGTCATTCACCGCATCAAGGAGTATCGCACAAAAAATGGCTACACACTCGCGAACGTTATTCGGGTGTACTGGATGACGATGGAACGCCGTGGGTACAGCTTTGCGGCGGGCGAGTGGGGCGCGGTAGAGGGAGGCGATGGGCGGTATCTCGTCAGCTTTTCCTATCGAATTGACGGTGAGGAGCGGCACTTGCAGTGGTGGTTCGAACCCGAAGGCACGGTCGAGCCCGCGAATGAGGAGGCCCGCTCCCTAGCCGGGTGAGCCGCCGTCGCCGTAGATCGCTCGTCCGATCCGGACCAGTGTTGCGCCCTCCTCGATAGCGGCCTCGAAGTCGTCAGTCATCCCCATCGACAGGGTCGTGCCAAGCGCAGGGTACTGGCCGCGCAACTCCTCACCCAACTGGCGGAGCGCCGCGAAGTGCGGGCGGGCGTCTTTGGACGAGCGCGTTGCTGGCGCTATCGTCATCAGGCCCTGCAGCCGCAGGCCCGGAAGCGCCACGAGGTGCTCGATCTCGCGTCGTAGTTCTTCCGGGCCGAACCCCGCCTTCTGTGGCTCACCGCCAACGTTGACCTCTAACAGCACATCCAGACTACCCTCCCCGACCAGGCGCGAGAGCCGATCCGCGAGACGCAGGGAGTCGCACGAGTGGACGACATCAAACAGTGCCACGGCCGGGCGTGCCTTGTTGCGTTGCAGCCTGCCGACGAGATGAAGCTGCACCCTCCCCCGCTCGGGGCCTTCCCACTTCTTCTGTGCTTCTTGCACGCGATTCTCACCGATGTTTCGCACGCCCGCCGCGAGCACAGCCTGTGCCCGGTCGAGCGGCTGGGTCTTCGCCACGGCGACCAGCGTGACCGCTTCCTCGGCGCGGCCACTCCGGAAGGTGGCCTCCCGGCACCGCTTCAGCACCCGCTCCGCGCGCGCCGCGATGTCATCATACTCGCTCATGACGTTATCCCCGCGATTGCGGCGAACCGGTGCAGGGTGCCGGCCCTCCGGTACGAAAAGTGGTGGCTTGGGCCGCAACACGTGCACTCGCCGTAGAGCACGCCGTAGACGTGCTCCACGCCTGCATCGCGGCATTGATCGGCGATCATGCGCGGCCCGTCGAAGTAAATACCACTTTGCTGTTGAGTAAGATACTCGCCGCCATTAGCCTCCCGTACCTCAGAGGCCACGTCCTCCTGGATCTCATAGCAGCACGCGCGGATACCCGCGCCTATCGAGACCTGGAGGTCCCGTGGCACAGTGCCGTAGCGCTCGCTCAGAGCGCCAATGGTCACCGCCACGATATTCGCCAGCGTGCTCCGCCGTCCGGAGTGCGCCAGGCCAAGTGCCCTTCTGTGCGGATCCCAGAACAGCACCGGCGCACAATCGGCGTGACGCGTGACGAGCAGCACACCTGACCGATCGGTGACCAGCGCGTCCGCCGTGCCAATCGCTCCAGCTGGATCGCTATCTCCGACGGCCAGAACCTTCCGGCCGTGAACCTGCCGAATCCAATGGGCGCACCATTGGCCAGTATCAGTCCGGGGCGGAAGAAGGTGCAGCCATTCTCCCGGCGCACCCATGTCCACCGTCGTGCCCCTATCGTCGCGCGAGGGGGTGAGGCCGGAGACGATCTCCGGGATGTGAGGACCAGGGAATGGGAGGAGAGTCAGTTGATGCATTGAGCTCATACTCAGTTCACCAGCGGAATCAGAACGCTCAACGTCACAACGCTGAGGAGCGTGGCGTACGCGACAATGCCCGCGAGCAGATCGGTGTCAGCCCCGAACTCTAGCGAGAGCACGATCGTGAAGACCGCCGTTGGCATCGCCGACTGCACGACGAACACCGCTGCCGTCTCGGCCCGAAAACCGAAGGCCCAGGCCAAACCTGCGGCGATCGCGGGGGAGAGCAGCAAGCGCGTAGCCAACGCGCCTGCAGAGACCCGCAGGTGTTCGCGGCGCAGGTGTAGCTTCAACTGGGACCCGAGAATCAACAGCAACAGCGGGATCGCAGCCTGCCCGAGCAGCGCGACCGGCCGCAACAGCCAGTCTGGCGGTGTGACACCGAGCAAGGGGAACGGCAGCGCGAAAGCTGCGGCATAGAGCGCCGGGACGCGCAGGAC
>JACDAU010000507.1 GCA_013695265.1 Chloroflexia bacterium | reverse complement strand
GCTCTGAGCCTCTCTCGTAACGGTATCCGTAGCGATACTGGCGGTGCCTGCGGCCGAACTGCCAGCCTGAGAGAGGGTGCTCGTGGCGGTGTCGGTCGCGCTACCGGCCTTCTCCTTGATCGCGGATGACGAGGAACCGGTGGTACTTCCCTGACCGCCGGACACTACGCCCTGCAGCAACGAACCCGCAACAAGCGAGACGCCAAGTGCCGCGAGCGGACGCTTTCGCACTTGCTCGCTGATAGTTGATGTGACGCTGCTGAGTGCGCTCTGATCGGTAGGGCTTATCTCCTCTAGCGACGCGGACATGTCCGCGCGGGTCTGGGCTATTTCAGCCTGGATTTGATCTGACGTAGCAGCCATTCTTTGTCCTCCTTGAGGCTATTGATGGTCTTTTGCGGGGTAATATCCAGATTCTTCAACTGATTACTGCCGCGTCCGGCGAGCACCACGCCAGCAACAGTGAGTACTCCTCCAAACAGAAGCGAGGCCAGCCACGGTGGCATGCGTGTGGAGAGCAGCCGGACAACGGCCTGCAACAAATAGGCCGAGCCGTACACCCCAACGATCCCACCCCCAGCGACCATTGCAGCGGAGCGGGCCGCCGGGGTGACCTTCTCGACGGTTTCCCGCTGCGCCAGTGCGAGTTCCTGGCGCAGCAGTTTCATGCTGTTCCTCGCCACCCCGGCGAGTTGCGTCATCGAGCTACCACTCCGGTCCGCATCGGCTGGGTTGCCGGTCACATGCGTACCGTCTTGCACTATCCTTACGAGCCTGAGCGCGGATTAAGGGGATCGTCCGTGCCGAACGCCTCCGGCGAGTCCAGGGTCGTCGACATCACGCTGGTGGCCTCGCCTGTTACTGGATCAACGTCGACCACCAGCACCTCCTCATCTGGGGCGAGAGGGTCGGTCGCTCCCAGGGTCGTATCGTCCGCATACACATCCGCCACAGGATCGGCGTATAGGGTAGACGCATCGCTCATTGTGGAATCACCCGTCACCAGGCCGGTATCAATCGTGTCGGTGGCCGGTACGCCGCCCGCCATCGCAAGTTCGTCGGTCATCGTGCCCGTGGTCGCCGCGCCATAACCAAGATCGGCGCTCGATCCATACGTCGCCGTGTCAGTGGTGCTGCCGGTCTGGCCGGACTGCTGTCCACCATCACCCTGCGAGCCGACCCCCGACAATACAGTCGACCGGGCAAGGAACCCGAGACCGAGTCCCACGAGGAGTGACCGGAGTGGGTGCCTGCGAACGGCCCCGCGCAGGTCGTCCAGAATTACGCTCCCGCTAGGATGTTCGATATACTGCGCCGTCTTGTCGAGCACATTCGCGGTGGTCTGAGCGACGGCCCGCTGGGCCGCCGGAGCTTGCGGACTCGCGCCCTTCTCCTGAATCGCCGCAGCCGCCGTCCCGATCCGGTCGGCAAGCGCATTCGACGCCTTGTCGATCTGGGTCGTCACGCCGCTCGTGGCATCCTGCACCTTGTCAACCGCGGTACTGGCCGCTTGTGTGACCGTGTCCGTCGCGGTCGAGGCCGCGCTGCTGACCGTATCGGTGGCTTTTGATGCGGCGCCCGTGACTGCGCCAGATGCCGTGGATGCGGCGCCCGTGACGGTATCGGCAGCCGTGGATGCCACGTCCTTCGCCTTATCCGTCACGCCCGTGCTTCCCTCTTCGGTGTAATAGTCCGTCGCCACCGGAGCGGTGACTGGCCCGCCCATCACGTCGACCGTGGTCAGCGTGCCTTCGAGCACAGCGTTGGCATCCGCCTCCCAGTTGGCGACCACACGGATCTTCTTCCCGCTACGGGACACGATATCACTGGTCAGGCCACTCCCGAGCAGCAATTCCTCCGCTGCCTTGGCATCATCCGTGTTGGGGTACTCTCGCACCGTGACGCGCTCCGAACTCATTCTATCCAAACCTCACTTCTTCCTGATCGTCCACCGGTGAAATCCGCGACCGGCCCGCGCGTCGCCCGACGCTCCTGCCTGGGCTGATACTTTCAAGAGTATGCACACACGGTGCCACGGTTCAGTTTCTTCCATGCAA
>JACDAU010000477.1 GCA_013695265.1 Chloroflexia bacterium | reverse complement strand
GGAACGCGAGATCGCGCTGTACACGACGGAAGGCGTCCAGGACGCTGAGATTACCACGTACCCGTTCACGACGGACGACAAGCTGGGCCTGAGCCTGCAACGCTTCCGCCGCGACTCCAGCGACGACGTGGTGCTCGTCATCCACGGCCTCACGACCTCCACCGACATGTTCATCCAGCCCGAGCACTACAACCTGGTGAGCTATCTCCTGGACCACGGCTTCGAGGATGTCTGGTGTCTCGACTTCCGCATGAGCAACCGCTTCCCGTACAACCTGCTCGGCTACCATCACAACCTGGACGACATCGCGCTCTTCGACTTCCCGGCGGCGCTCGCTGAGTTGCGGCAACACATCGGGCCGGATCGCCGCATCCACGTCATCTGTCACTGCCTGGGCTCGGTCGCGTTCATGATGAGTCTCTTCGGCAAGACCGTGGAAAACATCGCGAGCGTGATCTCGAACAGCGTTTCGCTGACGCCGCGCATACCCGGCTGGTCGCGGGTAAAGATCAGCGTCTCGCCGTTCTTTATCGAGTACGTGCTCGGCTTCCCGTACGTGAACCCGCGTTGGAGCGACGACAAAGGTCTGACGCGCGGCAAGATATTCTCGAAACTGGTGTCGCTCACCCATCAGGAGTGCGACGTGCCCGCGTGCCACATGCTCAGTTTGATGTGGGGCACCGGCTGGCCAGCGCTGTATGAGCACGAAAACATGGCGGATGTCACCCACCGCCGTGGTGGCGATCTGTATGGCGCGACCGGCGTCCATTACCACCGGCATGTCTGGAAGATGGTCCGCCGAGGCCGCGCGGTGAAGTTCCAGCCGGACGACCCGATATACGACCGGCTGCCAAACGATTACTTTCAGCACGCGCGCGAGATCGAGACACCGATCCTGTTCGTTACTGGTAAGAGCAACAGGGTATTCACGGACTCGAACATCGTGTGTCACCGGAAGCTGGAGAAGCTTGCGCCCGGCCGGCACCAGCTCCACATCTTCGAGCGATACGGGCATCAGGACGTCTTCATGGGTAAGGACGTCGCGGTCGACGTGTTCCCCAGGCTCCTGACGTTCCTCGAAGAGCAGCGGGGTCGGAGCGAGGCGCGAACCCCGGCGCTGACGGGCGCCGGGATCGGCCGATGACGCGGCGGCCATACGCCCCAACCAGCCACGAGAGCTTCTCGCACGACAGCATCGACAGCCTGGGCTACGACTGGGAGCGCATGGCCGACCCGCGCATCCCACCCCGGTATCCACTCAAGGTGTACCTGCCGCGCACGACGGAGGACGTCGTGGCTGCGATCCTCGAGACGCGGGAGCTTGGCCAAACCCTGACGATTCGCAGCAAAGGCCACTCCAGCAACGACCTCGTGCTCGCCGACCGGGGCGCGGTGCTCTGTACCCAGAAGCTGGACCGCATCCTCGGGTTCCATGAAGAGAATGCGACGGTCCGGGTGCAGTCTGGTGCCATCACGTCACACCTGGACGCGTGGCTTGCGGAGCGGGGGATGGGCCTGCCCGTCATCGGCGATCACAACGACATCACCGCCGGAGGCTTCGCCTCTATCGGCGGCGTCGGCCCGGCATCGCTGCGCTACGGCATGTTCATCGACAACGTGCATGATCTGGAGTACGTGACCTGGGAGGGGGAGGTGCGGACGTGCAGCCGGACGGAGCGCAGAGACGAGTTCCTCCGGGTGCTGGCGGGTACGGGACAGCACGGCGTAATCACTGAGATGACGCTCGGAATTATCCGGGTCGACAAACACCGGGAGATCCTCGCGAACGATCGCTCGCTGTACCGCAGCTTCGACGCTTTCCTGGCGGAGAGCAGCCGGTTTCTGAACGACCCCGGCGACGTGCGTCTGGCTCGCGGCTTCTGGCTCGACCTCGGCGGAGGCAAGCTCAAGGTCGGTCAACTCTCCCTCTACGAGGCCGCGGAGCAGACCACCGCCAACGCTGCGCGGAACAAGGTTTCCTATCGCTACCTGCACTCGCTGGGCCATGTCGCGGGGCGGCTGCCCCGGCGCCTGGACGCGGCGGTGAAGCTCCTGGGGGTGGCGGGGATGGTGTTCATCCCCACGCGCGCCTCTGTCAAGAACGTCGAGACCTTCTCCGACAAGGTGCTCGACGCCTCGGTCGGCGACCCCACCCGCTGGTTCATCGCGCTCGTGCCGAGCGAGGTGTACCCGGCGCTTTTCCCAAAGCTGTACGCGCTACTCACGGAGTACCGGAAGCGCCATCGGTGCTTCACGTTCCTCTCGTTCTACATCAAGGCGATCCGGTCGGATTACCTGACGAACGGCGGGCCGCACCGATACTACACCGAGCTGATCCTGCTGCCGGGGGTGAAGCCGGAGAAGCTCACACCCGCGCTGCTGGAGTCGCTCGTGTCGCGCATCGACGACCTGTGCATCGAACACGGCGCGTACCGATACATGCACACCAGGACCGTGAAGGATCC
>JACDAU010000446.1 GCA_013695265.1 Chloroflexia bacterium | reverse complement strand
ATGATGGCGTCCACGATGGCTCCGGAGTAGCCAGTTGTCTCCTGGTCGTAGTGCGCGGCATGGCTGCCCACGCCCCAGTACGTCCCTTCCATCGCGCCCGTCTTGAAGCTGGCGATGATCCAGCGCTTGCGGAGCGCAGACGACTGCTTATCGAGGAGCGACACGTAGCGGGAAAGGCGCAGCAACGGACCCTTGTCGAGCGCGGGATCAAACGTTCTGCCACCGTCCGAGACCAGCACGGTGCGATGGGATTTCCAAACCGGCTCCAATCCCATGTTGTCGTACACCCCACCGTCGGTGAGCCGCAGGTCCCGCACCAGTTTGTCCCGCTCCTCACCTCGCCGCTCCGTTCCGCCGGTGAGCTGCTCTGGCTCGATGCCAGCGCGCATCGGCGGGAAAACCGGCGGGAAACACGAGGAAGCCGCCACCGCCCGCGCTACGGGATACCCCGCCGCCAGTCGGAGATAGCCCGCGCGGTAGTCCCCCACGCGCCCCTTCTGGAAGATCCAGCTAACACCGTACGTCATGTCGGTCGCGGAGAAGGTGTAACGCGGCTGGTCCGGCAGCTCCCCGAGCGTCAGGCGCGTCACGCGGTCGCGATAGCGCTGCTGCAGGGCCTCAACGGCTGCGCTCTCGTTGAGCCAGTTCCACGGCAGGAGCCTGCGCATTAAAGGTGGCGTACGCAGGTTGTGCGCCGTGAACCCCCGGAACGGCCTTGCCACGCGTTCCTCCCAGTCCGCCACGGACTCGCCGGACGCCGGCCAGGGATGGACACGGTCGGCCAGAAAGGCAAGGAAGATGCTGCCTCCGGAAACGGCTGAGTACGTGTCCACCCGCGACAGCACGCCGAGTTCGTTGAGGCGGCGGGCTGCGCCGAGGTGAAACAGCGCAGCCCGGAAGCCTCCCCCAGACAAGCAGAGCGCCACGCCCTGACGCCGCTCCTTCGCTGCGGGGAGGTAGGGATCCGCATCCGGTATGGTAGGAGCACCCATCCCAGTCGCCCGCCGCACATCGGGTCCATCCATCGGTTTGCTCCTCAGCGTCGTACGGCGCCCGCGACTCTCCCTTCGCGACGGAAGCGGGACGACCGACGGCGTGATCGACCCGCGCCGTGCTATGCCGTCCGGCTGTAGCCCCCATCTTCAACTGCGTGGCGGAAGATCTGCTCATCCAGTTCGAGCCCAAAACCAGGCGCGTCCGGCACCTCGACCCAGCCGTCGCGAACGGTGTAGGCGGACGTGTCCAGGCCGGGGGTGGCCGCCTCGTCCCACTCGGCGTAGGCGAAACGCTCTATCGCGCCCGCGAGGTGGCACGCGGCGTAGTTGCCCCAGTGGCCGCCGTAGTGGTGTGGTGCGGTCCGAACGCCCCAGCCGTCCAGCAACCGGCCCGTCTGGATCCAGCGGGAGAAGCCGTGGGCGAAGATGTCGTACTGAACCACGTCCACCAGCCCCGCACGCGCCCAGTCCAGGAGCGACGAACTCGGCTCTCCCTCTCCGTCCGCGATGAGCACTGGCAACCCCTCGCGCTCCAGCCATGTGCGCAGGTCATGATACAGCACGGGGTCCTCGCGGAACGGCTCCTCCATCCAGAAGATCTCACAGTCCGCGGTTTCGGCGAGCACGCGCTTCGTGTGATTGAGGGTGTAGCCGTCGTTCGCGTCGAGCATCAGCACCGCCTCCGAACCCACAGCCTCGCGCACCGCGCGCACAACGGCAATGTCGCGTCGCATCCCCTCCTCGGTCGGCATGTGCCGCGCGCCGCGCCCAACCTTGATCTTGAACGACCGATGGCCACGCTCGTACCCTTCGCGCGCTTCAGCAGCGAGCAGCGCGGCGGCGGCACGATCATCGGGCAGGTGCAGGTCGTCGAAGTAGAGTGATGTATCGTAGCAGCGCGCCCGGAACGGCTCAGTTGGGATCTGGCCGCCGTTTGCTGCCGCGAGCGCATAGACAGGGACCCCTGCTCGCCGGGCAGCCAGATCCCAGATGGGGTAGTCGCATCCAAGCCACGCATCCGCGACTCCGAGCCCGGGCGCGAACAAGTCACCGAGCCGCGCACCCAGCAAGGTGTCGAGAACGTGCGCGGGGCCGTGCGACACGCCGAAGCCGGTAAAGCCGTCCTGTGCAGTCAGCCGAGCGATGGGCACGGTGACTGATACGCCGTGGTCGCCGAGGCGAGCGTTGCTGCCTGCGCTTCTGGGACGCCGTCCCGTCAGCCGACCCCACTCGACACGGGTGATCCGCACATCGTCCATCCTGCCACCTCCACGCGGCAGTGTACACCGAACCGGTCCAGTGGGACCAGAGGAGGCGTGGCGGTTCGAGTGGTCGCGCGGAACGATGGGGTTGGGCGGGCGTTTAGTGGAACGGCCCTGCAAGCGGCGGCGCACCCTTGTTCCCTAATAGCGGCGCTTCGAGGCTACGACCGGCGCGGCGGCTCGCGCGGCCTGTATCGCCGCCCGCGAGGTGGTGCAGTCCGGGCAGCGAGATATCGGCCCGGATTGCCCGGCATCAGCGTGCGCCTGCTGCTCTTCCGCCGGGAACAGGTACCCATTCATGCAGTCGACGCAGATCAGTCTTTGGTGGGTGAAGTTCATGCCGCCTCTCCTCTCTGTGGAAGCTCGCTGGCCCCCTGCTAGAACGCGCTGGCCCGAGAGGTGATTCCCCTTGTGCTTATAGTATTGCATAACACGCCCGGCTCATGGGCTACCCGCCCGCGATCGGGGGCGCTAAAATGGCCTCATGTCCCAGAACTCGCTGACTCGTACCATCTCCGTTGACGGCGTGACGCTCACCTTGTTCCTTGTGCGCAAGCGCGTGAAGAACGTCTATGCCCGGCTTCAGAACACGACGCTCTCGGTGAGCGCACCATTCAACATGGCGCAGGGCGAGCTCGACCCGATTATTGCCAACCTCGCCCGCACGCTGGTGCGCCGGGAACGGCAAGGGTGCCTGAACGCGCAAGGGGACGCGCTCGCGCTGGCCGGGCAGGTCGCCACCCGTTTCCGTACACCACCGCCTGTCGCCAGCGTGCTATTTGTCACGACACAGCAGAAGCGGTGGGCCAGCTACAGCACGAGGACGCGCACGATCCGGCTCCACGCGGCGTTGCGCGAGATGCCGCGCTGGGTGCTGCAAGCCGTGATCGCGCACGAGCTGGCGCACGTCGTCCATCCCGATCACTCCCCCGCCTTCTGGTCGCTGGCTCGCGCGGTCTGCCCGGAGATCGACCGGGCCGAGGCGTTCCTCGCTGGTGTGAGCTGGCTCGGCGGGCGGTGGGAGCAATTGCCACCGGTGGAGCGGGCGCTGCTGACCGGCGTATCGAACGACGAGTCGGGGAATGGCGGGGACCCACTAGGGAAGGATGGATAGCGGCAACTCCGGCAACGCACCTCATTCCGAATCGGACGCCCTACCGGTAGTTTGTTGATTCGGGTTTAGTGGTGTGTCGGGTGGCGG
>JACDAU010000434.1 GCA_013695265.1 Chloroflexia bacterium | reverse complement strand
TCGCCACCGAGGCCGGCGCCGAAGTTCCACACCTTGTTGGCCCACTTCTCGAACTCAGTGTCGTGGGTGACGCCGCGCTCAAGCGTGAGCGCGTCGTACTCCGTGCGGCCCGGTGACTTGCGGCTGCTGCTCGGGTCGCCACCGTCGCGATGCTTGACGACTTCCGTCGTGCGCTTCAGTGCGCCGATCTTGCTGACACCGGCGACGTACCGGCCATCCCACTTGACCCGAAACTTGAAGTTCTTGTACGGATCAAAGCGCTGGGCGTTAACGCTGAACTGTGCCATTGCACGCTCCTTCTGGGATCTTACGCCGCGAGCTGCCCGGCTATCTGTTGTATCTTGATGATGACGAACTCCGCAGGTTTGAGCGGCGCGAAACCCACCACGATGTTGACGATCCCCAGGTCAATGTCGTTCTGCGTGGTGGTCTCCTTGTCGCACTTGACGAAGTAGGCCTCACGAGGTGACGCGCCCTGGAACGCACCCTGGCGGAAGAGGGTGTGCATGAAGGCGCCGAGGTTGAGGCGGATCTGGCCCCACAGAGGCTCGTCGTTTGGCTCAAACACAACCCAGTGGGTGCCGCGATACAGGCTCTCCTCCAGGTAGAGGGCCAACCGCCGTACGGGAACGTACTTGTACTCGTCGACCAAAGCGTCGGCTCCGCGCAGCGTGCGCGCGCCCCAGGCAACGGTTCCGTAGACGGGGAAGGAGCGCAGGGTGTTGATCCCCAGCGGGTTGAGCGTGCCAGTCTCGGCGTCGTTGAGCACGTATTCCAGCGCCTGCACGCCGCGCAGCGAGGCATCCGCTCCCGCTGGTCCCTTCCACACGCCACGCTCGCTATCGGTCCGGGCATACACCCCAGCCACGGTGCCACTCGCGCCCGTTGTACGCAGCCGAAAACCGTTCAACGGGTCAGCGATCCGGACGCGCGGGAAGTAGACGGCAGCGTTGCGGCTGCGCATCGCTGCGGGATCGTCGATCCAGTCCTTGACCTCCTGCACGGTGTTGATGCCGACAGGGACATCCACCAGGTAAAAGGCCCGCCGCTGCTCGCAATATACCGTGGCCGCAGCGATGACCTGCCTCGCCGCCGTGTTCTCCAGGTCAGCCGTGCGCGGGATGCACAGGAGGTTGAAGCTGACATCCTTGAGCGCCAGCAGCGCGGTCTGCAACGCTGCGGCATTCGGCCTGCCACCGTCCTTTCCCTCCGTCCCCGCTGCCTGGCCAGTATCCACGACCGCTGCCCCGGCCGTGTACGCCTGCACATTTGTCACCACCCCGGTGCCGGTGAGGTTGAGCGCGCCCGCTGTCGGGTCCGTCGCAACTGCGGTGAACTGGACCCTATCCGTGGGCAAGCCTGGCCCCGCCAGCACCCGCAGCCGCGGGTTCCCCCCGGTGACCTGGATGATCTCGACCATCGCCTCCGCGAAGGTACGCTTGTCCGGCCGAGCGGCACGGATGGCGTTCTGGAACCGATCCCGCGCTTCCCGCAGCGACGCGATGGCGGTGACGCCTAGCTCGGCAGCCGCCGTAACACCGGAGATCGCGACCTGCACGCTGCGACCCTCCGGTCGCGCGGCTATGGTAGAGAACGACGCGAACTCGCCTGAGAACGTGCCGTTGCCCTGTGGCGCGACCGCGCCCGTGGCCGTCTCGACCTGGATCAGTTGCGAGCTATCGTTCACGACAACCGTGACGTTCTCCGCTCCGATGTTCATCGTCAGGTTGCGGAAGACCTCCTGACGCAAGGCGGTGCCGTCGTTCGCTGACTCGGTGATGGTCAGGTCGAACCGCGCCGGATCGGCAAGCGGATCAACCCGCGCGCGCAGAGCGTTGCCCCAGCGTCCAGGACTGGCGGCACGAAGCCGGAGCACCTCACCGCCGGATGTGCCCGCGCGGATCGCTATGGCCGCGTTCGTGATCGCGGCGTCGGTCTCGTCGCTGCCCGCGCGCACTACCCACGCCTCGCCGCCACCGTTGAGGAAGTACTGCCGGATCGCGTAGCTGGCCTCGCTGCGGGTATCCAACCCGCCATACGCCCGGTCGAAGTCCGCCTGGCTGAAAAGCTGCACCGCCCGGCCGAGCGGCCCACGGGGGAAGAAGTCCACAAAGGCAGTGACGGACGTGCTGACGCCGGTGATGGTGCGCACACCGCTCGGTATCTCTTCTATATAAACGCCCGGATAGGTCGGGGTTACGGGCATGGCGCGCTCCTTGTGTGGCTAGTAACCAGTCCGGCGGCGCAGATGCGCCCGCCCCGGCTCGATTCGGCGGACCTCGGTTGGTGTCGTTTGTACGCTCCTTTTCGCTCCTCTTGCTGCGAATTCCGTGTGCGCTCGTGCAGTCATGGGTGCTTCTCCCCAAAGTCCCGCTCCAACTCGACTGCCTGCTGTATCTGTGGAACCAACTCCTCCCATCGGCGGAAGAGCATCGCCTGGGTATCGGGCACCCGGACGACCTCGCCACTCACCAAAACTCCATTCGACTCCAGTAGCAACCGGACGACAACGGACACATAGCGCCTGCGTGCCAGGGGATCACCAGCCGTCACCATCCGTCAACCGCATCATCGCCAGGTGATTCGGGCCACGTGATGCATTGCTCACTCATAGCACAAGTCCGAGTCCTGCCGTGCCCGGCAAAGGCTGCCGGGTCAGGCGCAAACCACGTTCGTCGCGCCTATGCTACCGCTGCTTGATGAGCGAACACTGAGGTTTTGCTGTTCCTCGACTGAGGTTCCGGTCAGATATCGTGGTGATGTGGGAACGCCTTGTGGGCGGCACGCAGTGATGAGCGATGAGAACTGAGTAATGAGCAACGAGTAATAGGACCGGCGCCTCATTAGCTGTCCTGTGCTCGGAGAGACACAGCCTGCACAGAAACGGACCTACAGACTGCTGGGGTACAGGCGGAGCTGATCGAACAACTCAGATGTCGCGGTCTCCGGGACGGCGTCGAACTCACTGCGCAGCGCCTGCTCGCACAACCGGAACTGGCGGAAGGCCTGCGCCCGCTCCCCGCGCCGCACGTAGCACCGCATCGCCAGCCGATGGGCATCCTCGCGGAAGGGGTCACACTCGAGTAGCGCGATGGCGAAGTGCAAGCATGCTGCGTAGTCCTCCAGGGTGTAGTGGTGATCGGCAAGACGGGCGAGCATCCCGAGGTACA
>JACDAU010000406.1 GCA_013695265.1 Chloroflexia bacterium | reverse complement strand
CCCTCACTCGCTTTTGAGGCGAGCGTGTCTGCCGTTCCACCACTTCGGCTCCGCCAAAGTATAGGTGCCTGCCTGGTGCCCGTCAAGCGAGGGAAACCGCAGCGGCGGGGCCGCCGGGGACGGACGGCAGGGGGGTTTCAGTCAGGCCGGGAGCTGCTTCGGTGGCAAGGCGTTGTCTACCTGTTTGCCAGCGTCGCGATGACAGGCGGTGATAGGCAATGCGCTTGAACACTACTGCATGTCATCCCGAACTCCGTGAGGGATCCGTAAACCAAACCACGGATTCCTCGCACGCTCGGAATAACAGAAACACTTCCATTCAGCCGCAGTAGGTATAAGTAGCCGGGGAGCGATGGGGGTGACGATGGCCTCGCGGATCGGTCCAGTGCTCTGCCCCACTAAAGCCACACCGGAGCGCGGGTGATCGAGCCCAGCGACGAGCAACTCGTCCGGGAAGCGCAAGCCGGGAAGTTGCGCAGCTTCAACGTGCTTGTCGAGCGCCACGAGCGGCCTCTGTACAACCTCGTCCTGCGCCACGTCTCCGACCGCCAGCTCGCGGAAGATGTCACTCAGGAGGCGCTTCTTTCCGCGTGGCGCGCCCTGCACACCTTCAAGGGCGGCTCGTTCAAGGCGTGGCTGTACCGCATCGCGGTGAACGAGGCACGCGACCTGTACCGCAGCCGAATCAGGCGCCAAGCGAGCTCCCTCGACGACATGCTGGAGCAGGGAGTGGGGCTGGGGTTCGAGGCGGACTTGGGTCCGGGGCCGGAAGATGCCGCCCTTTCCGCCGCGACGATCTCCGCTGTGGAGCGGTGCCTGCTCAAGCTGCCCGAGGAGCATCGTATCGTCGTGCTACTCTCGGATGTGCAGGGACTGACGTATGATGAGGTCTGCCAGACGCTCGGCTTGCCGCTCGGCACTGTGAAATCGCGCATCTTCCGGGCGCGCGCCGCTCTGCGCAAGCTCCTCATCGAGTCAGGGGAACTTTCCTGAGCCGCGCAGCGTCTTACAATAGTACGAGAACGAGTGTAGCCACGTCCGGCGGAAGTGCCGATTTGCGTGCGACAGGGAAGGGGGATGTGTGTGACTGGGCAAGACGAGCTGTACGCGAGCGCGCATCCCGAGCCGGAGCTGCTCGCTGAGTATGCCGACGGGGAGATGGACGACGAGCGCACCCGCCCCGTAGCAGCGCATCTCCAGACGTGTGCGCGGTGCCGCAGCGAGGTCGAAAGTTACGGCTCGATGGCGGCTCTGCTCAGCAACCTGCCCCAGCGGCCCGCACCCCGGTCCTTTGCCCTCGACGAACTCGTCGTACGCCGCGAGCGCCGCGCGCCAATCTGGCCTGCCTGGGCCTCGCTTGCCGCCTCAATCGTGCTGGCAATCGGGATGATCAACGCGCTTGGCGGGCTGTCTGGGGGTGGTATGAGTGCCAGCTTGACGGCGGGCAGCACCACGCCGGACGCAGCGGACCAGGGCGGCCTGGGGGGCACGGAGGCTGGCCAGCAGCAGGGTGACGCTGCGATTGCCCCTGGCGTGGCGCAGAACGCCGAACCCGCGCAGGACACAGGCGCCGGGGCCGAGGCGACGTCCGCCGCGGGTGAACCCGCCGCCCGGGAAAGCAAAGAATCTCCAGTGCAGGAAACCGACGGGGCACAACGTGAATCCGGGCGGCCCACGGTCCAGACGGCCAAAGCAGTTGATCGAAGCGTCTCTGGTGGCTTCGGTGCGTCCGCCCTGCCCAGCCCGATCGCGACGCTGGTGGCCGACACCCCCGCGATAGCAGACGCTCTGACGAGTCCGACGCCTGTCACGCGTGTGGAGTTCGTGGCTCCCACCGTAACGCCCGTGCTCGTGCGTGATACGCCGCCAGCCTCGGAGGTCGCGTTTGGCGACGGGGCGGGGAACGGCTTGCTCGCACTTCTGCTGGGCGCGATGTCCGCCCTCACCTTCGCCTTCTCCGCGTATTTCTTTGTCCGCGCCCGCACCGCGTGACTGCAAGCGCGGCGGGGCACACCGCCGGTGGTTCGTACCAACTTTAACAGACCGTGACGCCGCCCCATACTATATACTCGGGGCGTGAATATCCTTGGTGATCTGCGCAACAAGCTCCTCCTCGGCTTCAGCGTCGGGGTTGCTGTCGTCCTCGCGCTCATCATCTTCTCCGACCTGCGCGAGCTTGGCCGCACGCTGGAGGACTTCCGGTGGGAGTTTCTGCCGCTTATCCTCGGCCTGACGCTGGGCAACTACGGGCTGCGCTTTGTGAAGTGGCACTACTACCTCGCCCGAATCGGCGCGGGCGCGGTGCAGGTAGGGACGAGCTTCGCGATCTTTCTCAGCGGCCTCACGATGGCGATGACGCCCGGCAAGGTGGGCGAGATCCTCAAGAGTGTGCTGCTACGCCGCGTTTCCGGCACCCCCGTCAGTGTCTCCGCGCCCATCGTCATGGCGGAGCGGCTCACGGACGGCGTGGCGCTGCTGATCCTGAGCGCCGGCGGGCTGTTTTTGTTCCGGGTGGGCTGGCAGGTACTGTTGCTGATCGGCATCGGCGCGCTCGGCATCATCGTGGTGAGCGCGACGGACCTCGGGCGGCATCTGATCCTCTCGCTCGCGGAACGGCTACCCATCCTGCGCACGCGCACCGCGCACGTCACCGCACTTTACGACAGCTCACGCAGCTTGCTCGCACCTGCGCCCCTCGCAGTCGGGGTGGGTCTGGGCATCCTCTCGTGGGCGGGGGAATGCGTCGCGTTTTATCTCGTGCTCGTCGGGCTTGGTCAGGAGGCGAGTTGGCGGCTGCTCCTGCTTGCCGCGTTCGTCCTCGGCGTGTCCACGCTGCTCGGCTCCGCATCGTTGCTGCCCGGCGGGCTCGGTGTTGCGGACGCCACCGTTGCCGCGCTCCTGCTGCTGACCCTGCCTGCCGGAGCGATGAACCGCTCGGAGGCCGTTGCGGCAACCTTGCTGATCCGCTTCTGCACCCTCTGGTTCGGCGCGGCGCTCGGGGTGCTCACCCTCCTGCTCGCCCGCCGCACCTTCGAGCCGCGCCCCGAGGTCACCGCCCGCGAGTTCACGGGCAGCAACGCGGTCTGAAATGCAGCACTGGTTGCCGTGTTTCTGTCCCGGAAGCGCGAAGGGTGGCGCCCACGCCGTTATACGTTGTTGTCGGGGAGCAGGCGGAACGGCTGGCCGTTTGGTCCGGGCACAACCCGGAAATGCCTCTGGTCGAGGGTCAGTACATCCTGACATCCGTAGCGTTCCGCGAGTACGATAATCGAAGCGTCCGCCAGACTCAGGTTGAGGTCAGCATAGCGCTCGATGATCACCCTGGCGGCACCGACATCCACGGCGCCGAATGGCACAAGGTCGTAGGCGCCACGAGATACATCATCCAGCATAATCATCGCAGCTTGCTGTCCAGCACTCTTTGAGATCAGGTAATCGAGTTCGGCCAGGACAAAGGGGGACAGGATACGACGCTGCGGAGCCGCCAGCACCCGCACCACGTCAGTGTGGTGAGGGGCGCCACTATCATAGCCGGCAAGCAGGCCGCTTGTGTCGAGCAGTATCATCCCTGGCCAAAGCCGTCCAATAATTCGTCGACGCGCTCCGAGAGATTAGCGCGTCCGCTGTTAAATATGCCGAGTCGAGGAGCAGGTGGCGTCCAATGTTCAACGACGAGCCGGACCCCTTCGCGAATGATCTCAGCCTCCGAACGCCCTGACTCCGCCGCGACCCGTTCCAACTGTATTTTGAGCTCTTCCGAGAGATAGACGGTGGTCTTATTCATTGCCATATACTATACCATATATGATTACGAGGGCAACGATCCAATGACGTGTTCTCGACTGGCGGTACTGACACTGCGCGGCGCGCTGGCGATTCGCCGAAGTGAGCCGCTGGTGGCCTTCGCAGCCTTATGGCGTGTTGAACGTCCCCTCCCCACGTAGCTCTGTATCTCGCCGCTCACCGCAACACGGCGTTCATCGCGCCAGGTGGTACTTTCCTGCATCGCTACATAAGTCGAAGGATCCGGGTCGTGTGGTATACTGCTGGGAATAAAAAGGGAAGAACAGAGAGACAAGAGGAGGGACAATGCCAATACCAGCTGCCGAGAAGGCGCCGGTCGTGGAGCAGTATCAGAAACACGAGAAGGATACCGGCTCTGCAGACGTGCAGGTCGCGCTACTCACCCAGAGGATACTGCACCTGACCGAGCACTTGCGAGAGCATAAGCACGACAATCACACCCGCCGTGGGCTACTGAAGATGGTTGGCCAGCGCCGTCGACTGTTGCGCTACCTGCAAAAGAACGATATAGAGCGCTACCGCTCGCTTATACAGAGCCTGGGTCTCCGCCGCTAAGGATGACATACCCACGGCCACAACTGCCGGGCACATACGCTCCGGCGCAGAATCCGAGCCGACGACGCTTCAGTATGCGTGGTCGGCTACCAGTGTTGAGTTCGCCCAGGGATTAGTTCCCTGGGCTTTCTTGAGGAGTTGAACTTTCCGATATGGCAAATAAATACGAGACGACGTGGGCAGGGCGCCCACTCAGCATTGAGACCGGCAAACTCGCCGAGCAGGCAAGCGGCGCGGTCCTCATTCGATACGGTGACACTGTGGTGCTCGCGACCGTCACCCGCTCGCAGAAACTGAGTACGCTCGACTTCTTCCCCCTCACCGTTCAGTACGAGGAGCGGATGTACGCCGCAGGCAAGATCCCCGGCGGCTTTATCCGGCGTGAGGGACGTCCCTCCGAGAACGCAACACTTACCGCACGGCTCACCGACCGGCCCCTGCGCCCGCTCTTTCCCAAGGGCTACAAGTACGAGGTCCAGGTCGTGAACACAGTGATGAGCACCGACCAGCAGAACGAGCCCGACCTGCTCTCCGTGATTGGCGCGAGCGCCGCGCTGTGCATCTCCGACATTCCGTTCGCCGGGCCGGTCGCGGCGGCGCGCGTGGGCTATATCAACGCGGAGTACGTGCTCAACCCCACCGCAGACCAACGGGGGGAGTCCCTGATGGACCTCACCGTCGCCGCTACTGCGGACGCGGTTCAGATGGTCGAGGGCGCCGCGAAGGAGCTGCCGGAGTCCGTTATGCTGGGCGCGATCCAGTTCGCCCACGAGCAGATGCAGCCCATCCTCGAGCTGCAGCAGCAGATCATCGCGGACGGCGCGAAGCCAAAGCACGACTACGCGCTGCCAGAGGCCGATGAGGCGTTCACCGCCCGCGTGCGCGGCATCGTCGCCGACGACCTGCGCCAGGCCGTGTACAACGCCGACAAGGCGAGCCGGGAAACGGCAATCGACGCCGTCCGCACCCGCCTGAACGACACGCTCGCGAGCGAGAATGGCGATAACGCCGACGCCGAGATCAAGCGAGCGGGTCGTGAATTCGACACCATGGTGAAAGAACTCGTCCGCAGCCGCATCCTGGACGAGGGCATCCGCCCCGACAACCGTGGCACCAAAGAGGTCCGGCCCGTCAGCGCGGAAGTGGGACTGCTCCCTCGGGCCCACGGCTCGGGCGTGTTCACGCGCGGTCAGACGCAGGTGGTCAGCGTCGTGACGCTCGGCACGCGCCGGGAGGAGCAGACGATCGACGACCTCGGCATAGCGGATTCCAAGCGCTTTATGCATCACTACAACTTCCCACCGTACAGCACCGGTGAGACGAAGCCGATGCGCGGACCGAGCCGCCGCGACATAGGCCACGGCGCTCTCGTGGAGCGCTCACTCCTCCAGATAATGCCGGATGAAGATGCGTTTCCGTACACCGTTCGCGTCGTCTCCGAGGTGGTCAGCTCGAACGGCTCCAGCTCGATGGGCAGTGTCTGCGGCACCACCCTCGCGCTGATGGATGCGGGCGTGCCGATCAAGGCGCCGGTATCCGGCGTTGCGATGGGCCTGATCACGGACGAACAGGGCAGGCACGCAGTGCTCTCTGATATCCAGGGCATCGAGGATGCGCTGGGCGACATGGACCTCAAGCTCGCGGGCACGGAGAACGGCGTCACTGGCTTTCAGATGGACCTGAAGCGCGCAGGCGTTAGCTACGAGATCCTGCGAGAGGCGTTCGAGCAGGCGCGCGAAGCGCGGGCTTTCATCCTTGCCAAGATGCTGGAGGCTGCCCCAATGGTTCGCGGGGAGCTTTCCGGCTACGCGCCGCGCATCATGACTATCCATATCAACCCCGAGAAGATCGGTGCAGTGATTGGCCCAGGCGGGAAGATCATCCGGGGGATCACTGAGACCACCGGCGCGCAAATCGACATCGAGGACGACGGCTCCATCCTGATCTACTCGACGGACGGCCCAAGCGCGGACGCCGCGCGCGCGCGCATCGAGGCGATCACAAAGGATGTCGAGGTTGGGCAGCAGTACCGGGGCAAGGTCGTGCGGGTGATGCCATACGGCGCGTTCGTGGAGCTGCTCCCCGGCAAGGACGGCCTTGTACACATCAGCGAGCTGGCCGAGGGGCGCGTCGAGCGCGTTGAGGACGTCGCGAAGGAAGGCGACGAGATCGAGGTGATGGTCACCGAGATCGACCGCAACGGCAAGGTAAGCCTTTCCCGCCGGGCGGTGCTCACGGGCGAGATGCCGGCTCCCAAGGGTCCACGGCAGTTCAGCGGTCCTGGCGGTGGTGGTCCCAGTGGCCCGCCCCGAGGCGGAGACCGCGGCGAGCGGCCTGGTGGCGAGCGGCGCGACCGTGGTCCCGCCCGCTCTGAACGCGGCGGCAGGGACGAGCACGGCGAGGGCCGCCCGCCTCGGCAGGAGGACCGGCCCCGCGAGCA
>JACDAU010000397.1 GCA_013695265.1 Chloroflexia bacterium | reverse complement strand
GTACTGGGGCGTGGGCAGCCATGCCGCGCACTACGGCCAGGAGGCAACTGGCTACTCCGGGGCCATCGTGGACGCCATCATCTCCGAGGTGCGGACCGACATGGACGCGTTCTCTCCAGCGGAGGCCGCCGTGCTTGAAAACCACGGCTACCTCGCCGCCAACGCCGCGATGCAGAAGCATGCACCGGGACTCCTGCGGGCGAACGCGGTGCCGCTCGGCATTCCCCACTCGGCATGTATGGATGAGGAGCGCGTGCGAGCGGCGTTGTCCGACAGCCATCGCGTCGTACTGCTGGGCCGATGGCGGATGCCGAGCGCTGTGGCTCTCTTCGTGAACCGGACGTGGTGACGGTCCAGACGCAGGACAGGCACGGAGGCATGCACCGTACGGCAGGTGGCTCACCAAGTCGTGGCCGTAATGACTGATAGTTACGGAATGGAATCTGTCTAAACTCACCGCCGTAGCGACATAATGCTAGTGCTGCCTGGATACATCCGCGTGTTCTGGGCGCACGCTTTCGGAGGTGGAGTAGGGGGAAGTTCTCTGGCAGGCAATTGTGCTTGTGGTACGATGCGAGTGAGACATGAAAGGTGGGTCCCCGATGCCAAAGACGGCCAGTCGCGAACCCCTGGTGCGCGATCCGGAAGTTATGGGAGGTGTGCCGGTGTTTGGCGGCACCCGTGTACCGGTCGTCACGCTTATAGACTATCTCAAGGCTGGGGACACCCTCGACGAGTTCCTCCACCAGTTCCCGACCGTTCATCGCGAACAGGCCCTGGCATTGCTTGAGTTAGCGAAGGAAGCCGTGACCAGCGACAATGTTCACCCGCCAGCTTGAGCACGGTACTACTCGATGAGAACCTGCTTCACGACCTGGCTCATGAATTGACGGGTAACGAGGTCCACACGGTCCGTCAGATGCACTGGAATGGTCGGAAGAACGGCGAACTACTGCGTCTCGCCGCCCCGATATTTGATGTGCTCGTGACCGCTGACCACAGCCTGGAGCATGAATAGAACATTATGGAAGTCCCGATTGCTCTCATAGTGCTGTCCACTTTCGACAACCGGCTCGGGACACTGCGATCGCTTATTCCCGATCTGCTGATGGCCCTTGACGCGCCGCGGCCTGGAAGGGTTGTGCGACTGAGGACCTATCGCGGACGGACTTGATGTAGATTCATTGGTCGCCAAGCTCCCTCGGTTTTTCCGTCCCGCACTCTACGAGTACTGTCGCTTCGACTTTCCACTTCGATGCATCGATGCATGGCAAGGGTTGATTTCTTCGGGGTGCCTGCTATACTGGGGCCACAGATGCAAAGGCTGTGAGCAGGACGAGTACGCGCGGATAGTTCCCGGACAGGGATGGCGGGCTACAAACTGAGAGCCCACCAGGCGAGCGCCACGCGGAAAACCACCTGTGAGCTGGCTCCTCAAAGCGCGCGAGTAGGGAGCCCCGGTCGCCACCGTTATCGGCATGCAGCGAGGCAGATGGCGCAAGCCGCTGCGAACTCGGGTGGAACCACGGAAGATCGGCCTTTCGTCCCGTATCAGGGACGAGAGGTTTTTTTCTTTTTAGGAGGCACACGATGAGCACGCAGGTTGAGCCAGGCGCGGAGAACCAGGCGTTCCACGGCGGGGAGATGGTGCAGATGTCGCCACTCGACCAGATGCGCCACTCCGCCGCACATATTATGGCGGCGGCAGTGCTGGAGATGTTCCCGGATGCCCGCTTCGCGTACGGGCCGCCGATCGAGAATGGCTACTACTACGACTTCGAGCTGCCGCGCTCGCTGACGCCCGAGGACTTCGCGGAGATCGAGGAGCGGATGGCGCGGCTCATGAAGGCCGACGATCCGTTCGTGCGCGAGGAGCTGTCGCGCGAGCAGGCGCTGAAGCTGTTCGCGGACCAGCCGTACAAGGTGGAGACGATTAATGACCTCCCCGAGAGCGCGACGATCTCGACGTATCAGGTCGGCCAGTTCACGGACCTTTGCCGCGGCCCGCACGTTCCGAGTTCGGGCGGCGTGGGGCGGGTCAAGCTGCTGAGTGTCGCCGCGGCATACTGGAAGGGCGATGAGAAGCGACAGCAACTCCAGCGCCTGTACGCCACGGCGTGGCCAACGCAGCAGGAACTGGACGACTACCTGTGGCGGCTGGAGGAGGCGAAGAAGCGTGACCACCGGCGCATCGGCAGGGACCAGGGGCTGTTCATGACCTCGGAGCAGGTGGGTGGCGGCCTGGTTATCTGGCTGCCGAAGGGGGCAACGATCCGCCGGGAGCTGGAAAACTTCATCGTGCGTGCCGAGGCGCGTGCCGGCTACCAGCATGTCTACAGTCCCCATATCGCGAAGATCGACCTCTACAAGACGAGCGGCCACTGGCAGCACTACCGCGACTCGATGTACGCGCCGATCAAGATCGATGAGGAGGAGTACATCCTGCGGCCGATGAACTGCCCGCACCACATCATCGCGTACAAGCACGACCTGCACTCATACCGGGAGCTGCCGCTGCGGCTCGCGGAGCTGGGCACGGTGTACCGCTACGAGAAGAGCGGTGAGCTCACCGGGATGTCTCGCGTGCGCGGCTTTACGATTAACGACGCACACATCTTTTGCCGTCCCGACCAGCTCCGCGACGAGTTCGTCCGGGTGGTCGAGCTGATCCAGGAGCTGTACCAGGCCGTGGGCTTCCGCGATTACGTGTACCGGGTCTCGCTGCGGGATCCGGCTGACACGGAGAAGTACGTCGGCGGTGACGAGATGTGGGCCGTCGCCGAGGACGCTATCCGGGACGCGCTCGATTCCATTGATGCCGAGTACGAAGAAGCGGTGGGCGAGGCCGCGTTCTATGGACCGAAACTCGACATAATGGTGCGCGACGTGTTGGGTCGGGAGTTTGCCGCGTCGACGAACCAGGTGGACCTGTACCTGCCGGAGCGCTTCGACCTGGAATACGTGGATGCCGACGGCTCGCGCCAGCGACCCGCGATGATCCACCGCGCGCCGATCGGCAGCCTGGAGCGCTTCTTCGCGTTCCTTACGGAGCAGCACGCGGGCGCGTTCCCCGTGTGGCTCTCGCCCGTGCAGGCCGTGGTGATTCCCATTGCGGACCGGCACGCGGCGTACGCCGAGACGGTTGCTGCCACGCTGCGCGCTGAGAACCTCCGCGTCGAGGTGGATATCCGCTCGGAGCGAATGCAGCACAAGATCCGCGACGCGCAGATGCAGAAGACGCCGTACATGCTCGTCGTTGGCGACAGGGAGGCGGAGGCTGGGGCGGCTGCTGTGCGGTTGCGCGACGGCACGGACCTCAAGGCTCAACCCCTGGACGAGGTCATACGGCTGATCGGTACCGACATCAGGGAGCATCGTTAGACGTGCTTCAAAAGGAGTCCAGGATGGTGACTAGCTCAACGACCACCGCATCGCTGCAATGCGTCCGTTGCGGGCAAGGCCAGAGC
>JACDAU010000382.1 GCA_013695265.1 Chloroflexia bacterium | reverse complement strand
CTTCGAGACCCTGGCGTACTTCGATGGAGTGCATTTCGCCACGCGAGCCAGTGCGCGTGCTCTGTTCTCCGTGGGGCAAATGGACGAGATCTGTCCGCCGTCTACGGTGTACGCCGCATATAACTATTTTGCTGGTCCGAAGGAGATGCGGGTCTGGCGATATAACCAGCACGAGGGCGGTGCCAGCTATCAGTCACAGGAAAAGGTACGCTTCCTCACGCAATTCTGGCCGGTCGAGTAGGACGGCGTCCCGTAGGAGAAAGACAAAAGGACACCCTGCTTCAAGTGCAGGGTGTCTCTTTATTCCTAAGCGATATCTTAGGAGGCTAATTACCGAGAAGCGAGAAAAGAAGAACGATAAGGATGACCAGTACCACCAGGCCGATGATGTAATTGAGATTCACTAGATTCCTCCTATAATGTCCGATATACCGCAGCCGATACGATTCACGACTACCACAATATTAGCGCAACTTTCATGCCACATGCTACACTTACCGGACGCTGATTTGGCCTATTGTGCCGCGAGTGTCCCGGTGCCCGAGCTGATGGCCGCGTTTATGCCTTTTTTACCACCGTTTGCGACCGTGCATGCGTGCGTGTACAGTTCGCCACGGGCCAGATACGAAATGCACTGTATGTGCATGCGTTGTGTCCGGAAAAACGAATCGGATAGTTTTGAACGGCTCACCCGGTTCAGCAATCGCAGGAATCACTTTTTGTTTTCAGGAGAGCCTCAAAGAATGACAACCAGGAAGATTACCGGTCTGATCGCAGCTCTGCTTTTGATCCTCGTGGTTACACTAAACGCGTGCGGTGGCGACGATGAGCCCACGGCGGCAACCACGCAACCGACCCCGACAGCCGTTGCCAGTGCGCCGGAAACCGCGGACCCTACTGCCTCGAAAGAAAAGCCGGCGCCCACCAAAGTCAGAGGGTCCGCGATTGGGGATCCGGCGGAACTACTGACCGCTGACCCGCGCTATCGAAAGCCGAACAGGCGTCCGCTGGCAATCATGGTGGAGAACCACCCCGACTCGCGGCCACAGTCTGGCCTCGACCTTGCCGACGTGGTGTATGAGGCGCCCGCCGAGTACGGCATACCGCGCTTCCTCGCGATATACGTAACTCGCGAAGCGCCCGCGCTTGGTCCAGTGCGATCGGCGCGCGCGTATTACGTTGCCTGGGCAAGCGAGTACAAGCCCGTGTACTTTCATGCAGGCGGCAGCCCAACTGGTCTGAGCTGGATCAAGCAACTCAAGGTACACGCAGTTGACGCCCTACGCACAAACATCGACGGCTTCGAGCGCACCGACGACCGCGATGCGCCGCACAATCTGTACGCCGACACGCGCGCGCTCCGTAAGGAAATCAGGAAGGACAAGAAGTTTAGTTCGCGCAAAGGTACTTGGGGTGGTCTCCAGTTCAGCGACAAGCCAACGGTTGGCTCCGCGGAAGGACAGAAGGTCCGGGTTGAGTACGATACCGGGTACAACGTGTCGTACGCGTACGACGAGCGCACGGGTGTCTACAACCGCACCATGCTCGGCAAGCCACACCTGGACCGCGAGAGCAAGAAGCAACTCTCGGGGGCGGTCGTCATTGTGCAGACGGTCAAGGCACGAGCGATTGAGGGCGACGCGCTAAACCGTCTGGATGTAGACGTGCAGGACAAGCAGCCGGCATTGATCTTCCAGGACGGCCGCGTGATCGAGGGGTTCTGGGAAAAAGACAGGCGCGACACCCCGACGAAGTACACAACAAAGGACGGCCAGCCCATCACGCTAAAGCCGGGACGCGTTTGGATTCAGATCGCCCCCAAGGACGGCTCCAAGATCGACTACTAACCGGCGGAGAGGAATAGCGGCTCACTGGTCGTACTGCGGACTCGGCAACGACGTAGGCGAGGCGTCAACAGGATGGTCCGCGACGTTGATGTCGCGAGGCCGATAGGAGGGGAAGTCAGTCGAATGCTTCCCTCATCGGCGCTACTCTACCCAGATATGTCCTGTGCCGCGGAAGCTGCTTTCTCCGACCAACAGAGGTAGATGGGACTTGGCTTCCGTCGTCACAAGTGGGCTACACGAGTTTTCGGGCGATGAGAAGGTCTGCCACGCCCTGCGCATTCGCGTGCCGCTCGAACCGGAGATCGAAGCCCGGCGTCACCGACCAATCGAGATGCGCTGTCGGTCTCTGTTCTCCGTAGATAAGTGAGTGGAAACGAATGAGCAATTTGCTTCGGTGGTCGACGGCCAGCAGGTGCCCAGACAGAACAATGACAAAGGAACCTCCGATTCTGAGAACCCGCCATGCTTCGGTCCACGTCTCCTCAGAGAGAATATAGCTGGACGGAAACGTGCTGACCACGGCGTCGACGGAACCGTCGGACAATGGCAGCGCTGCCGAGGAGCCAATCAGGAGGGTGCCCTGGCACCCTCCTCTCCACAGTTTGACCCGAGCGATCCGGTGCATTCGAGGCGATGAGTCCACACCCATTACTTCGTAGCCTCGGCTGCACATCTCCAGGGCGAGATCGCCGGTTCCATATCCAAGCTCCAGGACGCGACCTCCTTCAAGGTGATCCAGTGCAGTCCGCTGCCACACACTCCACTGACCCGCGAAGAAGAACTTGCTGATTCGGTCGTAGCACAGCGCGAATGATCCATAGAGCGCCTCGAAAATCCAAGGGGCCAGGCTGCCTCGGGCACGGTCAATGAGCCGTATGGTGGCTCTACGCACTCGAAGGGCCAAGTGCGGCGGCTGCCGCACGGATCTTGGTCCACAGAGCGGGGTAGCGGTCGAGTCGAAGCACCCGGCCCTGGGCGTCAGTCACTGCGTGCACCGTATGGGCGGTTGCGAGCGACCGGGAATCGCCTGGAAGCTGCAGGCGATAGGCGAAGTGCACCCGAGCGCGTCCGAGTTCGACGATGGACACCCAGACTTCGATGAGCTGATCGTACAGTGCGGGCCGCCGATATCGCACCCCCAGATCCACAACAGGCAGATGAACGCCAACAGCCTGAAGCTCGGTGTACGGTACGTCGTGCGCTCGCAGGCACTCCGTGCGGGCAGCCTCAAGCCACACAATGTAGTTCGCGTGATACACCACGCCGCCAGCGTCAGTGTCGGCGTACCGGACCCGTATCGTGGTGCAGTGCTCAGCCACGCGCTCGCTCACTCGCCGGCAGACGCGGGAGCGCTGGCCTAGAAACCAGCAAGTTGCGCGGCAACCGTTGGTTTGCGGAGCTTCAAGAGGGCTTGCTTCTCGATTTGCCGCACGCGTTCACGGGTCACATTCAACCGCTCTCCCACCTTCTCTAGCGGGTAAACGTGGCCGTTGCCGAGCCCGAAACGCATCTGCAGGACGAGTCTTTCGCGATCAGTCAGGGTCTCACTCAGCACTCGCCCAAGCTCGACCTTCAGCATTGATCCGGCAGCGTGCTCCTCCGGCCCGCCATCAAGCGCCGGGACGAATTCTCCGAGGCTGCTCTCCGCGTCGCCGCCAATCGGAGCATCGAGTGACACCGGCCGAGCCAGATAATTCAGCAGTTCCCCAACTCGCTCCGCCGAAAGCTCCAGCTTCTCTGCCAGTTCTTGGGCCGTCGGCTCGCGGTCGAGTACCCGACCAAGATCCTGCCTCGCGCGGATAAGTTTGCTGGTCAGTTCGGTAATATGGGCGGGAAGGCGGATCTCGCGCGACTTGTCAGCGATAGCACGGGTTATGGCCTGCCGAATCCACCAGGTCGCGTACGTGCTAAACCGAAGGTCGCGCCGCCAATCGAACTTTTGAACTGCGTGCATCAGGCCCAGGTTGCCCTCCTGGATCAGGTCCAGCAGCGGCATCCCCCGCCCAACATAGCGCTTCGCGATGCTTACAACGAGCCGAAGATTTGCGAGCACGAACGTGCGGGTAGCCTCCTCGTCGTCCGCCTCCACCTGTTTCGCCAACTCGACCTCCTGCGCCTTGGTGAGTAGCGGCACGCTGCCGATATCGCGCAGGTACACTCTTACCGCGTCCGCCCCGTGGGCTTCATCGACTGGAACGTTTTTCAGGCCCGCGCGCTCAAGCGTCGCCATATCCGGACCGTGCTCCTCGGCATCGGATTCCGTTTCGTCGGCATCACCAGGAACAATACTCAGACGCTGTCGGCTCAACGCATCGTGGATTCGCTCTATGTCGTCGGCGTGCTCCTCGGAATGCGGCACACGCGAGACCACGTCCGCTTCTGTCACATAGCCTCGACTTTGACCCTGACGGGTTAGCTCGGAGATAGCTTTTTCCGTTCCGTTCGCCATTGGACAGAAACCTCCCGATGTCCTCAAACCGACACCTAATGCCAGAACTTTGCAAGAGCCTGACCAGCGTGGCCCATTCTATACGGTCATGAGTTCCCGCGACGCGTTGTTGAGGCGCTCGCAACCAGTGGGCGTCACCACGACTATGTCCTCTATACGCACGCCGAAGCGTCCTGGGATGTATACGCCGGGCTCGACACTGAAGACCATTCCTTCGCGCAAGGGCTCGACACTCTCCGCGATGATATAGGGAGGTTCGTGGAGTTCCAGTCCCAGCCCATGGCCGGTGCGGTGGATGAACCGTTCGCCGAACCCCCCCGCCTCGATATGCGTGCGGGTGCTCTGGTCCACCTCGCCCGCCGCGACTCCCGGCCGCACTGCCCGGACGCCGAACTCCTGAGCCTCGCGCACTGTCTCGTACGCCCGGCGTTCCTCCGCACCGGTCACGCCAATTGAGAAGGTGCGCGTAATGTCCGAATGGTATCCACCAAGGGGGCCACCGAAATCCATCACCACCATGTCACCGTGCTGAAGTGTCCGGTCGCCGGAGTCGTGGTGGGGCGAGGCTCCATTTGGGCCGGACCCGACATTCACGAACCCAACTCCATCGAGTCCCTGCTCGACGAGAAGGTCGCCGATCCGGTTGCACAGCGCTCGCTCGGTCATTCCCTCCAAAGGTAATTGAATCACGTGCTCCCAGACCACGTCCGCCGCGGCGCCCGCCGTGCGCAGCAGATCGATCTCTTGCGGGCTCTTGATACAGCGAACCGGAGCGATCACCGTACTTGCGGTCCGCCATTGTGCATCAGGCAGCCGCTCCTGCAAACCGAGCAGAAAGCGGCTCCAGAGGTGGTCACCGACCCCGACGGTGCGGGCGCCACGCTCACGCAAGGCAGCGGTTACCAGGTCCAATGGCTGCTGGTCTTCAGTCCACACTACAAGCGGGAAACCGCTTCCTTGCGCGCCTGGTGCTTCCAGACGCGGGGTGAAGATGCTCTCGCCACCGTCCTGGAAAACCACAAGGGCCGTCAACCGCTCGCTCGTGTGAATGTTGTAATCGGTGAGGTATCGATAGTCCGCACCGGGGCCGACCAGCAGGGCATCCATCCCCGCGTCGCACATTCCCTCGCGCACCCTCGTCAATCGCTCACTGTTCATCCTTGTATCCTCCCATCGCAGTATGTCCGGCGCGCCCGCGCCGCGTCAATAGCAATCAGTGCCGGGATCCTGGCGGCCTGTGCTATACTCGCGCGTCTGGAGGGACAGTCTACTCGTGCACTACCCGGCTCGCGCGCTTGACGCTCTCAAAACCACGCACCTCACCGTGCGTGGTCGGACCGTCCCGCTGGGCGAGCGCACACTGGTGATGGGGATTCTCAATGTCAGCCCGGATTCCTTCTCGGGTGATGGCCTCGCCGATACTGCTGCTGCTTTGGAGCAGGCGCGGGAGTTCCTCCACGCGGGTGCGGACATTCTTGACGTTGGAGCGATGAGCACCCGACCAGGCGCGGTGATAATCGCGGCAGACGCAGAGGCGGAGCGGCTGCACGCCGTAGTTTCCGCCCTGCGCTCACTCACCGACCAGCCCATTTCTGCGGATACGTTTCGCCTCGAACCCGCGTGTGCGGCGTTGGAAGCTGGGGCCGATATCCTGAACGACATCTCTGGTCTGCGCGACCCGCGCATCGCGCAACTGGCGGCATCGTTTGAGGCGGGCGTGGTAGTGATGCACATGCAGGGCACGCCGGAGACGATGCAGCGTAATCCGCAATATTCCAATGTCGTGGGGGAGGTGTATGATTCTCTCGCGACCGGCATCACAACTGCCCTGGACGCGGGCGTGTCACAGAACGGCATCATCGTGGACCCCGGCATCGGCTTTGGCAAAACGCTCGACCATAACCTCGAACTGCTCCATCGGCTCCTGGAGTTCACCCGGCTTGGCCACCCGCTGCTGGTCGGCACGTCGCGCAAAGCGTTCATCGGGCGCATCACGGGTCGGGAGGTAAGTGAGCGGACGGCTGGCACAGCCGCGACCGTTGCGCTTTCGATCGCGGGCGGGGCCGACATCGTGCGGGTGCATGACGTCGGGCAAATGGTGGACGTATGCCGGGTAAGCGACCGGATCGTCCGTTGGGCACCCGCGCCGGAGGCAGATTTCAAACCATAGCCCGCAGCGGAGCTGCGACTAAAAGGAGGGGGCATGCTCGAGTCTGAGGAAATACAGCAGATCATCCCGCATCGGTACCCGTTCCTGCTGGTAGACCGCATAATAGAGGTTGAGTACGGGGTGCGCGCGATCGGACTCAAGAACGTGAGCGCGAACGAGTCCTACTTTCAGGGACACTTCCCTGGCGCGCCGATCATGCCGGGGGTGCTCCAGGTCGAGGCGCTCGCGCAGGTAGGCGCGGTCGCGATCCTGGGAATGGAAGAGAATCGCGGCAAGCTCGTGTACTTCGCAGGCATTGATGGACTTCGCTTCAAGCGGCCGGTGCGGCCCGGCGATCAGTTGCGCCTGGAGGTAACCCTGGAGCGCGTGCGCCGAGGCATCGGCACGGGCAATGCAGTCGCGACCGTCAATGACACGGTCACCACCCAGGGCAAGCTGACATTCGCCGTTGGTGACAAGCCCGCAACATCTTGACGCCCGCATGAGCGAAGCCCAACCACCGCGCGTCCTGCTCGTGAAACTCGGAGACCTCGGCGACACCGTTCTCCTGACCGCCGCAGTCGACGCCGCCTCACGGGTTCTGTCTGGCTACGACCTCGATCTGCTCATCGGTGCGGCAGGCACGTCCGTGTTCGCGCACGACCCCCGGCTGCGACGGGTATGGTCGTTCGATCGGCGTCGAATTATGGGGAGGCGTGCGTTCGCGCCGCGTTCGCTGATTCTGTGGGGACGGTTGCTGTGGAGCCTGCGTCGTGAGCGCTATAGTGGGGTGGTCCTCGCCCATCATCTCACGACGGTACTGGGTACACTCAAGCTCGCATCCATTGCCCTTGGCTGTGGTGCGCCGGTGCGCGTCGGGCTCGAAAACGGCCGGAGTGGCTTCCTCACGCATGCAGAAAACGACGGAGGATTTGGGAGACGGAGTGAGGGTGCGTACTGGGTGCGACTCGTCGGTGTCCTTGCGTGGGCGCTGCACTATGGCCCGAGTGGAGCCCCGATCCACGGTCGCCTGAGCGTCTATAAAGACCCTGCGGCCGTACGACGGGTGGAAGCCCTGCTGCACGGGGCGGCGCGGCCGATCGTGGCCGTGCATCACGGGCTCGGTGGCTGGATACCATCGCGCGCTTGGCGGCCGGAGGGATACTCCCGTGTGATGGAAACCGTTCATTCGCGCGTTGGCGGCACGCTTCTGCTGATCGGCGGGCCGGAGGAGCGCCAGGCGGCCGAGCACCTTGCAGCGCTCACCTCTGTATCCGCCGCGGTGTTAGCGGGGGAGACGGACGTGCCCGTCCTAACTGCCCTGCTGGACGCCTGCGACCTTTATCTCGGTCCGGACTCAGGGCCGATGCACCTTGCTGAGGCGCTGGATACGCCGGTGGTGAGTTTGTGGGGCCCGACGAATGAGCGGGCGTGGGGACCGTGCCCGGAGGTTGGTTCCAGTCCAGCCATCTGCTTGCGCGCGCCGGACCGTCCGCATCCCACTCTCTACACGAAACACGCGATGGGTGATGTGCGTCGCGCCTCAGACCTCGGCTCGCTCGACCCCGCACTCGTGGCGGATGCGGTGATCGAACTACTGGAAAGGACAGGCAGTGTCAGCAAACGGTAACCTCCTCGTCGGACAGTCGGGCGGATGCACGGCAGTGATCAACGCGAGCCTCGCCGGTGTGGTGCAGAAAGCCCTCTATGATGGGCGCGTCGGTGAGATCTTCGGGATGCGCCACGGCATAGAGGGTCTGCTGCTTTCAGACCTTGTCGACCTGCGTATGGAGCCCGAAGACATGTGGAGACGACTACGCCGCACACCCTCGGCCGCACTCGGGTCCGGCCGCTACAAGCTCCAGGAGGAGGACATCGGGCGCATCGTTGCACGGCTGCGCGCGCTCGATATCCGCTACTTCATTTATATCGGTGGCAATGACTCCGCTGACACCGCGCATCGGGTCTCTGAAGCGGCACGACGCGAAGGGTACGAACTGCACGCGGTTGCTGTCCCGAAGACCATCGATAATGATCTGCCGTACACGGACCACTGCCCCGGCTACGGCAGCATCGCCCGCTTCGTCTCCACTGTTACGCAGGAGGTCGGGCTCGACACCGAAGCAATGCGCCGCATTGATCCCGTAAAGATCGTGGAGGTGATGGGACGAGACGCGGGTTGGGTTGCCGCCTCTGCCGTGCTCGGCAAGCAGCGGGACACCGACGCGCCACATCTCATTTACGTGCCGGAACGCCCACTCTCGCGTGAACGTTTTCTGAATGACATAAAGGAGTGTCACCAGCGGCACGGTTACGTCGTCGCTGTCGTGACAGAGACAGTGCGCGACGAGAGTGGTGGAAGCATCGCGCGCACGGACCCGGTGTTCAGTCATGATCCCTTTGGCCATCGCTACCTCACTGGGGCTGCCAGTTATCTGGCGGATCTTGTCGCGCGGGAACTTGGCCTGCGGGCACGCTTCGACAAGCCGGGCACGATTCAGCGTATGTCGATGGCAATGGCGAGCGAGGTGGACCTGCAGGAGGCGTATGAGGTTGGCGCACATGCGGTCCGAGTCGCGCTCAATGGGGAAGACGACAAGATGGTGACGATAGAGCGGATAAGCAACGATCCGTACACTTCCCGACCTGGCCTGGTGCCGCTCGTCGAGATAGCGAACCGGCAGAAACTGTTACCCGATGAGTATATCAACGCTGACGGAAATCACGTTACTTCAACTTACCTCGAGTACGCACTCCCGCTGATCGGCGGCGAGGCGGTCACCTACTCGCACTTACGGGGGAAGCGACCGAGCGGTGTGGCGCCCTCCGACGAGAGAAAGCGGCCCGCGCTATGTCCCCGGCCCTCGGGCCCGTAGTTGCTCTTCGAGGCGCTGCGCCGTGCTCGTCATCGGATCACCGCTTCGTGGTGCGCGATTGTGCTTCAGGCAG
>JACDAU010000345.1 GCA_013695265.1 Chloroflexia bacterium | reverse complement strand
GGTCCTGCCCCCGACCTCAGCACCGAGGCGGGCAGGACGGCGTTCTGGACCAACCCACAGCCGCAAACCTACGATTCGTGTGAGCGAACGGCAAACCGTTTCGCCCGCTGGCGCATGGAGATCCCCGCAGACACGATCAAGGCCCGGCTCACCTTCGGCGTCTACACGCTCGTGAGCGGCACGGTTTCCGGCGACGTCACGAGCGTCGAGGTGCTCGAGCGCATGACCGCCTCCCAGCGGGTCGGCGTGTCGCGCATCACGCTGACGGGCGGCGTCGTGGATGTGAAGGGCTGGCGCAACAACCGGACGGTGTTCGGTACCCAGGCAGTTGCCGCTCCGGCGATCTGCTCGACGCGCGTCACTCCCGTGGGCTTTCCGCTGGACAACCCAAGCGTCATCGTTCCTACTTACCATGAGGATGGCGGCTTTAAAGGGGTCGTTACCTCCGGTGGTGGCTTCGGGCACAACGTCGGGCTGAGCCAGTACGGCGCGCACGGTCGTGGCCTCGCCGGTCAATCGTTCACGGAAATCCTCAAGGCGTACTACACCGGGGTCGATATCGGCTCGTACCCAATCGAGATCTCCGGCTTCGTCGTGCGCCAGGAGTTCGTGAGTCCAAGTGGCGCGGGCACGCTGGAGATCCGTCCGCGTGGCCTCAAGGGACTGCGCGTGCATATCAACGAAACCTATGACCTGGTGCTGAACGCCAACGACCTGGACCAGGACGTCGTCCGCATCGACATCGGAGAACACCTGCAGCCCGGCGCGAACACCATTCAGTACAACCCGGTCGGCAAGGACGGCGGCGCCACGGTCCTGGTGATCGTGGACTAGCGTCCGTTCGTCGCCAACGCAGGCGCCGTTTGCGGGCTGAGACGCCGAACAGAGCGTCTCAACCCCGCTTCGTTCTGCATCGGCCCATGGACCGCCACCACTGCCTACAGCCGTGGACGTGGGTATTGAACCCTCGGCCACGGCGAGGTGGCGGGGTTGCCCGAGATCGGGCGACCCGGTGGGTCTCCCCTACGAGCGGTGTGGCGGATCTATCCCTCTGCTCATCGCTGTTTCCGGCGGGTTCGTCTGACCTCCGCTTCCTTGTCCCCAGGGAGCCGAGCTGGTTGCCGCGAGAGGCTGGCTCCATTAGACTGGCACGCGAGGGGGTGAGGCGATGCACATCAGTGAGATGGAGACGCCAGTCGCCGTAGTGGATCTCGACCGCGTGCGCGTGAACATTGAGCGGCTTCAGGCGTACCTCGACGGCCACGGCATCCACAATCGGCCACACATCAAGACGCACAAGATCCCCGAGATCGCGCACATGCAGCTCGCCGCCGGGGCAGTTGGCATCACGTGCCAGAAGCTTGACGAGGCGGAGGCGATGGCGGGCGCGGGGATCCAGGAGATCTTCCTGCCGTACAACATCCTCGGCGAGCGGAAGCTGGAGCGGCTGATGCTGCTCTCGCGCCGGGCGAACCTGAGTGTCACGGCGGACTCAGAAGTCGTTGTCCGCGGGCTATCCGCCGCCGCGAGCCGCGAGGGCGCGACGCTCCCGGTGCTCGTGGAGTTCGACTCCGGCACACACCGCTGCGGCGTGGTTTCCCCACAACAGGCGGCAGACCTCGCGCGCCTGATCGCCCGCGCCCCCGGCCTGCGCTTCGGCGGCCTCATGACCTATCCCTGCACGGAGCTGACCGACCCCTTCGTGCGCGAGACCCGCGCACTGCTGAGAGCCGACGGGCTTGCCCTGGAGGTAGTGAGCGGCGGAGGCACGCCGAAAATGTGGGAGGCGCACACCCACGCAGAGGTCACGGAGCACCGGGCCGGCACGTACGTCTATGGCGACCGATTCATGCTGGCGGCCGGGGCTGTGCAGCCCGAGCACTGCGCCCTGAGCGTCATCACGACGGTTGTGAGCCGCCCAACCAGAGACCGCGCGATCCTCGACGGTGGCAGCAAGACGTTCTCCTCCGACACGCTGGGGCTGGAGGGATTCGGCCTCATCCTGGAAT
>JACDAU010000333.1 GCA_013695265.1 Chloroflexia bacterium | reverse complement strand
CGCTGCTCTCCGACTTCAACAAGGAGGTTTCGCAGGAGTACGGAGTGCTTATCGACCTGGGCCCATGGAAGAACGTCTCGGCCCGCGCCGTCTTCGTTGTCGGGCGGGACGGGACGATCCGGTATGCGTGGCACGGGGCGCCGCGCGACCTGCCAGATGTCGAGCAGGTGCTGACGGAGGCCAGGGCAGCGGACTCGTGAACTGACCCCCGACCTTACATCTGCGACCTGATTGCTGCCAGCCCGCCCCCGAATGCTATGATGAGCCCGAAGGCGATAAGGCTTATGATCAGCGACGCCACGGTGAGGCCGCAACCGAGGCCGAGGCCCAGCTTCACCGCCTCGCCGAGGGACATGTGAACATTTACGTCGTTGCCGTCGTGCATAAAGCGCGGTACCTCCTGTGGTATGCGACGCGCCCTGATAGCGCAGGCCAATTATAGACCAGCTCTGGCGACAACGGGTGTTGGCGCGCGTTGATCCGTGACGGGGAGACCGGCATGGCGGCAGGCAGCGAACAAAAGGAGAAGAACCGAATCACGCTCGTGAGCGTGCTCGCGGCGCTCGCGCTTGCGGTGCTGAAGCTCGTTGCCGGTTTGCTGACCGGGAGCCTGGCGCTGCTTTCCGACGCCGCCCACTCCGGGCTGGACTGCGTGGCGTCCGTGATCACGTACATCACCGTACGCATCGCGGGCCGACCTGCGGACATGGATCATCCGTACGGACACGGTCGGGTGGAAAACCTGTCCGCCATTCTTCAGGCGGTGCTGCTCATCGGGACCGCACTCGTGATCATCTACGAGTCCCTGCGCCGGATCTTCTATGAGCCCGCAGAGGTTCACAGCTCCCCGTGGATCTTCGCGGTGATGTTTTTGAGTATTGGCGTGGACCTCTGGCGCTCCCGACTCCTCTCGTCTGCCGCGCGGCGTTATCACAGCCGCGCGATGGAGGCCGACGCGCTGAACTTTCGGGCGGATATGCTCGCCTCCGCGATGGTGATTGCCGGCCTGACGGTGATCGCGCTCGGTGGGCCGGTCTACGCAGATGCCGCCGCCGCGCTGTTCGTCGCGCTCGTGATCATCGTGATGAGCGGGAGACTCGCGCTACGCGGGGTAAGCGTGCTGCTGGATCGCGCGCCGGTACATCTCAGCGATCGCATGACGCAGGCGGTGGCGGCGGTTCCGGGCGTGATGGACGCGCAACCCGTTCGGCTGCGGGAGTCGGGCGACCGGCTCTTCGCGGATATCACCGTGCAGGTGCCGCGAACGACGAGCCTTTCTGAGGCGCACGGCATCTCGGAGTCCGTCGAGGCGTCGCTGCGTGATCTTGCGCCACGGACGCAGGCGGTGGTCCACGTTGAGCCAGCGGTCGACGAGGCAGAGACGGCGGCGGAGGCGATTCGCGCGGTCGCCTGGGGGATCGGCGCGCGCACCCATCACGAGCGTGTGTCACGGGTCGGCGATCACCTGGAAGCGAGCCTGCACATCGAGGTCGAACCAGATCTTACCCTCGCGGACGCGCACGCGCTGGCACACCGGTTGTCCGCAGCGCTGCGAGCGGACAACCCGCTCCTGCACCAGGTCGATACTCATATCGAGGTGGCGACGCCGGATCCTGGCCTGCGGCGGGAAGTCGGGGAGCAGCACCCCGATATCGTCGCGACAGCCGTCGACGCGGTGAAGGCCGCCGAGGTAGGCGCGCTGCTGCACGAGGCGCGGCTGTATGGGTTGTCTGAGCCGGGATGGGATCTGACCCTGCACTGCGGCTTTCCGCCCGAGATCCCGATGGGAGACATCCACCGCCGCACGGAACGGATCGAGCAGGAGCTGCGGCAAGCGATCCGGAACCTGGAAGTCGTGGTCATCCACGCAGAGCCCCGCGGGTAGTCCGTGGTGCCTGGCTGCGGTCGGTCCCATCGATTTGTGCAAGGTAGCGCTGGAGTCGGCCATCGGCGAGGTACGTGCCGCGGTCCGGCTCCAGTTCCGGGGTGAGGCGCGGGGCGTGTGGGCGCAGCAGCTCGAGTGCGCCGTGCGCGAGACGGAACGTTGCGGCGGACACCTCGTCCATAGTGCTCGGCTGGCCGGTGAGGCCGAGGCAGAGCAGCATATCGTTGCGGTAGCCCGGCGGCGCAACTGGCAGGGCAAGCGCGGCAAGGAGCGCCTCGTAGCGGGTTCCGGGCACTTGGGCGGGGTTCACCGGGCGCAGCACGGAGGGACAGCGCTCGGCGAGCCCCTGGGCCGCGAGTCGGAGCGCGAGTTCATCGCCGCGACGGTGGGCGTTCTTCACCTTCCCCGCGCACTCC
>JACDAU010000308.1 GCA_013695265.1 Chloroflexia bacterium | reverse complement strand
GACCCGTTTAGTGGCGTTCAACTGAACGCCCGCCCCCGGCCATTGAGGCAGCTCAATCCACCTGTTCACCGCTATACAGATCCCACAGAACAGCTGCGTACAGAAGCGAAGCACTCGCGCTCATACGGTGTTCTAAAATTGGCGCGTGGGCGGCGATTGCTTCGCGCCCGCAACCGCCGCCATCGATCTGGGATGGCATTCTACGCCATTGTGCGTACCCCGCCGCTCATAGAACGTACCCGAAAGTACTACGGGAAACAGGCTATTACCCGCTTATGATGCGACGGTCACGGTGCGATACTTGGATCACGGCCCGAAGATCTCAGTAAGGAGCGGTCAAGCGATGCGCAGGGTAGTAATTCTCATATTGGTGGTGGTGGCGTGCCTGGGGACACTCGCCCCGACTTCGGGCACCGCAGCGGCGGCAAGCGGGCCGGTGGTCGGTGGCTACTCGCGGGTACACAACTCCGGGTATCTGCGGATGCGCACCGGGCCGGGTTAAGGTTACGGTGTCCGTATGAACATGAACCGCGGCGAGGTCGTAAGGGTGCTCGGCGGACCATACAACGGCGAGTGGTACAAGGTATCATACCGGGGCGTGACAGGGTACTCCATCCGCGGCGGGCTCGCGCACACGGGGCTCGCGGGACAGAGCATCGGGCGAAGCTACTACCGGGTCGTGGTCGTCTCCCTGGCGCGCCAGCAGGCGGAGGTGTACCAGAACGGTAACCTGGTGTGGGTCTCCTCCGCGACGACGGGCCGTCCGGATCTGGCGACGCCGGTGGGCACGACGCAGGTGATGGCGAGGCTCAGTCCGTACAAGTTCGTCTCGCCGTGGCCGAAGGGGCACCAGTATTACTACGAGCCGGTGTGGGCAAACTACGCGATCCGCTTTCGGAGCGGCGGATATTACCTGCACGACGCGCCGTGGCGGCCCTACTATGGCTACGGCACCAACTACGGCCACTACGACCCGGACGGGACGTGGCGAACGGGTAGCCACGGCTGCGTGAACCTGCCGTACTGGTCGGCGCAGAAGATGTACCGATGGATCACCGTGGGCACGACGGTGCGAGTCGTGAGTTACTAATCGCGCGACGGCACGCTCCTGCATCAGGGCGACGCGAGGAGGCGGTGGGAACCGATTCCCACCGCCTCGTCTGGTGCCGACAGGCAACTGTGCCTACAGTCTGATCGGCTGGCCCTCCATCTCCCGCTTGAGCCAGAAGGCGGACCCGAGGGGCACCAGGAGGTTCAGGGGTGTCAGGCAGAAGCCGACGATGATGAACATCAGGAAGATCTCTACGACGAGAAACGCCCACCAGCACACGAGCAACACCACGCCGCGCGTTGTCTGTTCCGCGTAGATATGGCCGATGCCGAGAAAGCCGAAGATTCCGGCGATGAGCTCGACGATGAACGCCGTGGTCGGGTCCTTCGCGGCGGGGGGTGCGGGTGGGGTGCCGTACGGTGTCGCGGGGGAAGGCGAAACGTAGCCTGTGTCAGTCTCGGTTGGTCCTCTGCCCGTCGCGCCATACGCGGCATCCTGCGCGGGAGCACCGGTTGGGTTCGGCTGCTCCGGCGTGGGGGGCGGTGCGCCGTAGGCCGCGCCCTCGTTCTCCTGCGCGGCGGCTGTGGGGTCTGGCTCGGGCGTCGTGCTCGCGCCCATTCCATACGCCGCGTCACCCGTCGCCGTATCCTCGCTGGAGGGGTGCGATGCATCTGCTGCCGCGTCCGGGGATTGAGGATCGCTTCGCGCTGCCGTTGTGGTGTCCGGCTCGTCCTCGGCGCGGGTGCTTTGGTCCGTGCCGTAAGGCGGTGTGGATGTGGCCGAGGCGCTGCTGTCCTCCGGAGCGCCGACCGGCTGGGTATCGGTGATCGGCTTCAGTCGGGTGCCGCAGTTTGGACAGAAGACATCGGCATCGGTCACCGTGGCCCCGCAGTACGAGCAGTTCATGGCGGTTTCTCCTTGATTCGCCCTATGATAACACCAGTGGACAATTCCTGCGTGAAACGCTGCCAACGCAGGTTGCTGTGTTTGTCGCGGGCCTGGGGTGATGCCTGCGGAGAGCCGACCCTACTCCTCCCCGCCCGCAGGTGGCATAATAGCCGCACCCGATGAGTACTATTGAACGACCGCCGATTCGCACCGAGCCGCCGAAGACAAGCGCCGTGACCGCGTTGGTGCGCGAGCTGCGGCCAAAGCAATGGACGAAGAACCTGCTCGTGTTCGCGGGACTGATCTTCTCGTACAACCTGCGGGAATCGGGGGCGATCTGGAAGACGGTCGCCGCGTTCATGATCTTTTGCGCGGTCTCCTCCGCGTCGTACGTCATCAACGACCTCGCGGACCTGGAGCAGGACCGCCAGCATCCACGTAAGCGCTTGCGGCCCATCGCCTGCGGCGCGATCAGCGAGGGCGCGGGGTGGGCTATTGCGGCTGTGTTACTGCTGATGTCGCTGCCGACCGCGTGGGTGCTGTCGCCGATGTTCTTCGGGGTCGTTACGACCTACTTCGTGATCGTGCAGTTGTACAGCTTCCACCTCAAGCACGTCGTTCTGCTGGACGTATTCTCTATCGCGGCGGGCTTTGTTTTGCGGGCGGTGGCGGGCGCGGTGGTGATTCCGGTGCGGCTCTCCGCATGGCTGTTGCTGTGTACGATGCTCGCCTCGCTCTTTCTCGCGCTTGCCAAGCGCCGACACGAGCTAGTGTTGCTGGAGGACGGCGCCGCGAGCCATCGGCGGATCCTCGATGAGTACTCGACGCTCTTCCTGGACCAGATGATCGTGACCGTGACGAGCGCGACGGTGATCGCGTACTCCATCTATACGTTCTCCGCTGGCACCCTGCCGGACGACCAGTCGATGATGCTCACCATCC